>NZ_JBIFFM010000006.1:0-289131 GCF_043556995.1 Sulfitobacter sp. 1A15106
TGTCCACTAATCCTCGCTACCGTATGCAAGGAGAGTGACACTTCTGCTTTGCCGATGGGTGACATTACTGCTTTGCGGCTACATATGCGAAACTGATAATCAGTATTATGTAAAAAAGACGGGTCCTAAGAAGAGCTAGAAGAGTTTAACCCAAGGCGTAACCCGCACCGCGCACGGTTCGGATCGGGTCTCCGCCACCTTCGCGCGTCAATGCTTTGCGCAGTCGCGCGATATGAACGTCCACCGTGCGCGTATCGACATAGATGTCGCGGCCCCAGACGTGGTCGAGCAATTGATCGCGGCTGAACACGCGCCCGGGTTTTTCCAGCAGCGTCGTCAGCAGCCGATACTCCGTCGGCCCCAGTTTCAGCTCGTTGCCCGCGCGGCTCACGCGGTGACGCTCCGGGTCGAGCTGGATATCGTCAAAGCTCAGCAGCGCGCCTGCGGCTGCGGGACGTGTGCGGCGCAACTGCGTGCGCACACGGGCCATAAGTTCGCGCAGGTTGTACGGCTTGATCACATAGTCGTCCGCGCCGGTTTCCAGGCCCCGCACGGTATCCACTTCTTCAGAGCGCGCGGAGAGCATGATGACTGGAATATGCCGCGTCGCCTCGCGCGATTTAAGCTGACGGCAAACTTCGATGCCGCTCATCAAGGGCATCATCCAATCGAGGATCACCAAATCCGGCGCGGCCTCTGAGACCAGAAGCATGGCTTCTTCGCCGTCTTCGGCCCGGCGCACCTCAAAGCCTTCGGCTTCGAGGTTATAGGCCAGTACCTCACGTTGCGCGGGTTCATCTTCTACCAGCAGAACCTGGGGTCGTGTGACGTCCATCGTCTCAGTCCTTCGTGGTGATCGAAGTGCGGTCGGCCTTGGGCCGGTCGTCCTCGGGCGTCTCACCGGTCACCAGATAGACAACCTGTTCGGCGATGGCGGTCACATGGTCACCCATACGTTCGACGTTTTTGGCGATGAAATGCAGATGCATACAGGCGGTGATGCTGCGCGGGTCTTCCATCATGAAGGTAAGGAATTCGCGGAAGAGCGCATTATACATCTGGTCGACATCTTCGTCACGGGTGATCACATCGCGCGCGAGATCCGCGTCGCGCTGAATATAGGCGTCGAGCGCGTCTTTCAGCATCGCCTCAACCGCGCCAGCCATGCGGCGGATCGCGCCAGTGCTGTCGCTGACCGGCTCCATCTGGTTCAGAACGCTGGTGCGCTTGGCCATGTTTTTCGCATAGTCGCCAATACGTTCGAGGTTGGCGCTAATCTTGATGACGCTCAGTGTCAGACGCAGGTCGATCGCCGTGGGCGCGCGCAGCGCGATGACGCGGGCGGCGTTCTCGTTGATCTGCTCTTCCAGCCCGTCGATGGCCTTGTCCCCTGCCCGCACCTCATTGGCGAGCTCTTCGTCGCGGGTTTCGAGCGATTGCGCGCCGCGGCGAATGGCGTCTTCGACCAGCCCGCCCATTTTAAGGATCTGCGCCTGAACGGCTTCCAGATCGCGGTCGAATGCTGATGCAATGTGTTGATCTGACATGATATTATCCAATACGGCCGGTGATGTAGCTTTCGGTGCGCGGGTCTTGGGGCCGCGTGAAGATGTCGTCGGTGTCGCCAAATTCCACGAGGTTGCCGAGGTGGAAAAAGGCGGTTTTCTGGCTCACCCGCGCGGCCTGTTGCATGGAGTGCGTGACGATCACGACGGAGTAGTTCTGACGCAATTCGTCAATCAATTCCTCGACTTGCGCGGTGGCGATGGGGTCGAGAGCCGAGCATGGTTCGTCCATCAAAAGCACTTCGGGTTCGGTTGCCACGGCGCGGGCGATGCACAGACGCTGCTGTTGGCCGCCGGAAAGGCCTGTGCCCGGCGCGTGCAGACGGTCCTTCACCTCGTTCCAGATCGCGCCCCGGCGCAGGGCCTGTTCGACGATATCGTCGAGGTCGGCCTTATTGCGGGCCAGCCCGTGGATGCGCGGGCCGTAGGCCACGTTGTCGTAGATCGACTTTGGAAAGGGGTTTGGCTTTTGGAAAACCATGCCCACTTTGGCGCGCAGCTGCACCGGGTCGACCCGTTTGTCATAGATGTCTTCGCCATCGATGCGGATGTCGCCGGTCACGCGGGCCACATCAATTGTGTCGTTCATCCTGTTGATACAACGCAGAAAAGTCGATTTGCCACAGCCCGAAGGGCCGATAAAGGCGGTCACGGTCTTGTCGTTGATGTCGATGTCCACGTCGCGAATGGCGTGGCTGTCACCGTAGTAGACCTGCACGTTGCGGGCCGCGATCTTGACGGGTTGGGTTGTCACGTCACTCTCCGAATATCTGTTGTCTTTCATGGTCCCGTCCTTGGTTTACCAACGACGCTCAAAGCGGCGGCGCAGCAGCACGGCGATGGCATTCATCGTGATCAGGAACACCAGCAAGATGATGATACCGCCCCAAGCGCGTTCGTAGAAGGCCGGGTCGGCGCGTTTGGCCCATTCGTAGATCTGGGCCGGCATGGCGGAGTTCGGGGCCATCAGCCCTTCGGCGATGCTGTCGGGCGGATTGGAGGCGATGAAGCCCACCATGCCGATCAGCAGCAAAGGTGCCGTTTCGCCAAGGGCTTGGGCAAGCCCGATGATCGTCCCTGTCAGGATGCCCGGTGCGGCGAGGGGCAGCACATGGTGGAACACCGATTGCATTTTCGAGGCCCCTACCCCAAGCGCCGCGTCGCGGATCGAGGGCGGCACCGATTTGAGCGAGGCGCGGGTCGAGATGATGATCGTCGGCAGGGTCATCAGCGTCAGCACCAGACCGCCCACCAGCGGAGCCGAGTTCGGCAGGTGCATGTAGTTGATGAACACCGCAAGGCCAAGGATACCAAAGACGATCGAGGGCACCGCGGCGAGGTTCGAGATGTTCACTTCGATGATGTCGGTGATCCAGTTCTTCGGCGCGAATTCTTCGAGGTAGATCGACGCGGCGACCCCGATGGGCAGCGCCAGCACCAGCACCACCAGCATCATCGCGAAAGAGCCGATCATCGACACCCCCATGCCCGCCGCTTCGGGCCGCGCGTCAGAGGCATCGGCGCCTGTGATAAAGTCGAGGTTGAACCGCTTTTCGATGCTGCCGTCGGCGATCAACGCATCGACCAGATCAAGCTGCTCGGCGCTGATGTTCTTGTCATTGGCGATGCTTTCGCGGGTCACGCGGCCCTTGAGGTAGCCATCGACACGGCTGTTGGTCAGGAACTCGAACTCGGCATTCGTGCCGATCAGCTCCGGGTTGGCCAAGACGTAGTTGCGCAATTGAGCGGCGGCGTCTTTCGACAGGATATCTGCCATCGCCTTGGGCTTGAGATCGGTCTCAACCTCGCCCGCTTCGACCTTGTTTTCAAAGGCAGCTTTTAGCAGCGGCGAATATCCGAAGGTCGAGACCTTCTTGATGTCTTCCAAATCGCGGTTGCCGTTCTTGTCGAGCTTGTCTTCCAGCAGCGGCACGGAAAGCGTCACATAGGTCTGCTGAAACGCGCCGGTCCCGCGGGAGATGATGGTGAAGAGCAGCGTCAGCAGCATCAAGAGGCCGATCACGATGGCAATGATGCCATAGAGCTTGAAACGGCCCTCGGAAGCGTTGCGGCGTTTGGTGCGCCCGTCTTGCACCAGCAGGGACGCACCGCGCGGGTCTGCGATGGGGGCTGCGGGGTTGGGGATATCGCTCATTCGTACTGCTCCCGGTATTTGCGCACGATGTAGAGGGCCAGCACGTTCAGGCCCAAGGTCAGGACGAAGAGGGTCAGGCCAAGCGCAAAGGCGACCAGCGTCTCGGGGCTGGCGAAATCGCTGTCCCCCGTCAACTGGCTGACGATGCGGGTGGTGATGGTGGTCATGGCTTCCAACGGATTTGCCGAGATGCGGGCGATGGCCCCTGCCCCCAGCACCACGATCATCGTCTCACCGATGGCGCGGCTGGCGGCGAGCAGCACGGCGCCGACGATGCCCGGCAGCGCCGCAGGCATGACCACTTGGCGGATCGTCTCGGATTGGGTCGCACCCAGCCCGAAGGAGCCGTCGCGCAGCGATTGCGGCACCGCGTTGATGATGTCGTCCGACAGGGAGGAAACGAAGGGGATCAACATGATGCCCATGACCAGCCCGGCGGTCAGGACCGAGGTCGCCCCCGACATCCAATCGACGCCCAAAAGCCCTTCTTCCCCGCGCCCGAAGACTTGGACGAGGAATGGCCCCACCGTCAGCAGCGCGAAAAGGCCGTAAACGATTGTCGGGATGCCTGCGAGGATTTCGAGCAGCGGCTTGGCCGTGGCGCGCACCTTGGGGCCGGCATATTCGCTCAGGTAAATCGCGGCGAAAAGCCCGATGGGCACAGCCACCAGCAGCGCGATGAGCGAGATATATAGCGTCCCCCAAAGCAGCGGCAGGATCGACAAGTCACTGTCGCCGCGGAAGTTCGGTGCCCAGGAAGAGCCGAAGAAGAAGTCAGTCCAGGGATGCAGGTTGAAGAAATTGATCGTCTCGAACAGCATCGACAACACAATGCCGACGGTGGTCAGGATCGCCAAAGAGGCCGCGAGGATCAGCAGCGCCTTCACGCCCCCTTCGACCCGGTTGCGGGCGCGGAAGGTGGCATCGGTTTCGCGGTAGACCATGGCCAGCCCGGCCAAGGCGATCAGCGCCACGATGATGTTGCGCCAGAAATTGCCCGTCGCCGTCATCTCGCGGTAAGCCTGCGCAGCTTGCAGCACCTCGGGGCTGATCTCGGCGCCCAAGGCAACGCCCTGTTCGCCAAGCCATGCGCGCAGGTCATCGGCAGCAGAAAGATCGGTCGCATCTGCCGCGCTAAGCGCGCCGGAAGAGACGGCCGCGTCCAGCCCATCGGCCAGACGACGCACATCGCTCATGATCAGATTGACGGAGGAGCCTTCGGGCACAGCCTCGGCGGGGATCATATCGACCACCGAAGATTGCACCAGCATCGGCTGAACCAGCAGCCAGATGCCCAAAACCAAAAGCGCGGGCACCGCCACGCTCATCACCGCATTGTAGCCGTAGTAGCTTGGCAGCGAATGCAGCTTGCGGCTGTCGCCTTGGGCAGAGGCCAAAGCCCGACGCCGCGCAAGGAAATACCCGCCCAGTGCCAGCGCCGCGATCAGGATGACCAGCGGCAGCACCGCGCCTGTTGTCAGTATTTGTCCCACATGTCCCCCGGTGGATCAAAAAGCGAAAAACCGGGGGCAGTCACCCGCCCCCGGCGATAAGGGTAAAGGCTTAGGAGCCGCTGCCCATCACGGTCTCATCGGCAATCACGGACTGGGTGTCGGCCAGTTCAGGGTCGGAGACCAGACCGTATTCGGCCAGCGGGCCGTCGGGGCCGGCAACTTCGTCGGCGACGAAGAACTCAGCGTATTCCTTCAGGCCGGGGATCACGCCGATGTGGGCTTTCTTGACATAGAAGAACAGCGGGCGCGACACGGGGTAGTCACCCGAGGCGATGCTCTCGGTGGTCGGCTCGACGCCGCCCATGGTCGCAACTTGCAGCTTGTCGGTGTTGTTCTCGTAGAAGGCCAGACCGAAGACGCCGATGCCGTCTTGGTTGCTTTCGATGCGCGCCAGCGTCTCGGTGTAGTCGCCGTCGATGTCCACGGACTTGCCGTCGGTGCGCAGGCTGATGCACTCTTTCTCAGCGGCTTTCTTGTCGCCATCCGCGGCTTCGAGGAAGGCTTCGTAATCACCGGTTTCTTCGCAACCCGCGAGGATCACCTTGTCTTCAAACACTTCGCGCGTGCCGTGTTTGGTGCCGGGGATGAAGGCTTGGATCGGCTGGGCGGGGAAGTCGGGGTTGACCTGATCCCATGTGGTATAGGGGTTCTCGGTCACTTCGCCGTCGACAACAACTTTGGCGGAGAGGGCTTTGTACCAATCGACCGGCGTGAACTCGAAGGTCTCGCCATTGATGTCGGAGGCGAAGACGATGCCGTCATAGCCGATGCGCACTTCGATAATGTCGGTCACGCCGTTCTCGGCACAGGCCGCTACTTCGGCGTCCTTGATCTGGCGCGAGGCATTGGCCACGTCGATGGTGTTCTCGCCCACGCCTTCGCAGAAACGCTTGAGGCCAGCCGAGGAGCCGCCCGATTCCACGACCGGTGTCGGGAAGTCGAAATTCTCGCCAAAGGCTTCGGCGACGATGGAGGCATAGGGCAGCACGGTCGAGGAACCGGCAACCTGTACTTGGTCACGCGCGGCAGCAGCGGTTGCGGATACGGCGGCAATCGCCAGGGCGGAAGTGGTGAGTTTTGCGAGTGACATGATATCTCCTGTCAGATGCGAATTGGTGACCACCCCATGGTGATCTGCGCCCCGTCTATGAAGGCGGTGCTGTGCTTTTGTGACAGCAACGTTACAGTTTCATGACAGTCGGCCTGAATCACCAAATTTCTGCAAAAATCAGTCAGAACCCGGTTTCATCGGCAGAATCACGCGGAATTCGGCCCCTTCGCCGGGGGTGCTGGTGATCTTGAGCCGCCCGCGGTGACGATTCATGATGTGTTTGACGATGGCCAGACCCAGTCCCGTTCCGCCAAGCGCACGGCTGCGGTGGCTGTCGACCCGGTAGAACCGTTCGGTCAGCCGCGGCAGATGGATGGCGTCGATGCCGGGGCCGTGGTCCCGTACGCTGACATGGACCGCCGGGCCGCGCATCGCGGGATCATGGCCCGTGCGTTTAAGAGAAATCTCGACCCGGTTGTCGCGCCCGCCGTATTTGATCGCGTTCTCGATGAGGTTCGTGAAGACCTGCACCAACTGATCCGCATCGCCTAGCACGAGGGCGGGCACATCCCCCAAGGTCGGTGCCAGTGTCACATTGCTGTCGACCGCCAGCGGCGCGAGGTTGCGCAGGGTGCCGCGTAGCACGTCGCGCACATCGATCGGCGCTTCGGGGCGCACGCGCTCTTCGGCCTCGACCCGGCTGAGGGACAAAAGCTCTCCCACCAGCCGATTCATCCGCTCGGCCTCTTGCGCCATAATCCCCAGAAACCGCTCGCGCGCCGCCGTGTCATCGCGCGCCGGACCTTGCAGCGTCTCAATGAAGCCGATCAGCGCGGTGAGCGGGGTGCGCAACTCGTGGCTCACATTGGCCACGAAATCGCGGCGCATCTGGCCTGCCTGCGCCATCTCCGTCACGTCGTTAAAACTAAGCAGGACAATCCCGTGGTCGCCCACCGGGCGCAGGCTTACGTCGTAGGTGGTGCCATGTTCGCCGCCGGTGCTGGTAAAGCGCGCTTGGCACGGCCCCGCACCCGCGAGACAGCGCTCGACCGCTTCGACCAGCCCCGGCTGGCGCAGCGCGGTGACGAAATGGCGGCCCAGCAGCCCCTTGCCCAGCAGATCCTCGGCGGGCGCGTTCAGAACGGTGATCCGCTCTTCGGCATTGATGGCCACGCTTGGCAGCGGCAGCGCCTCCACCACATCGGAAAGGGTTACGGCGGTGCTGCCCATGTCAGAGCGGTTCAAGATCGCGGCGGAAGCGCGCGGCGTTCTCGGCATAGTGTTTGGCGCTCGCGGTCAACTGTTGGATCGCCTGCGCGTCAAGCTCACGGACCACTTTGCCCGGCACACCCATGACGAGCGACCCATCGGGGATCACCTTGTTCTCTGTGATCAGCGCCCCTGCCCCGATGAGGCAGTTCTTGCCGATCTTCGCCCCGTTCAGCACCGTGGCCCCCATGCCGATCAGGCTGTTGTCGCCGATGGTGCAGCCGTGCAGCATGACCTTATGACCGATGGTGCAATCCTCGCCCACGGTCAGCGGATAGCCCATATCAGTGTGGAAAACGCAGTTCTCTTGCACATTGCTGCCGCGGCCCACGGTGATCATCTCATTATCGCCGCGCAGGGTGCTGCCGAACCAGACCGAGGCCTCGGGCCCAAGCGTCACCTTGCCGATGACACTGGCATCAGGCGCGACCCATGCTTCGGGGGCGACTTCGGGGCGCGCATCGGCGAGGGCGTAGAGGGTCATTTCAATTCCTCGAATTCGGATTGCAGACGGCGAACGTGATCCTTGATGGCGGGCTGTTGGCTCAGCCGCAGCCGGGCGGCGGTGATGATGGATTTCAGCCGCGCCTCGGTCTGGTCGAGATCGTCGTTCACCAGCACGAAGTCGTAGCCGTCCCAATGGCTGATCTCATCCCAGCTTTTGCCCATGCGCTTGGCAATCGTCTCGGCATCGTCTTGGCCCCGGCTTTCCAAACGGCGCTTCAACTCGGTGATCGAGGGCGGCAGCAGGAAGATCGACAGCGTGTGTGTGTTCAGGTCGGAGTTGCGGATCTGCTGTGCGCCCTGCCAGTCGATGTCGAAAAGGATGTCCTGCCCCTCGTCAATCGCTGCCTGCACGGGGGCCTTGGGGGATCCGTAGAAGTTGCCGAAAACATGGGCGTGTTCCAGCATTTCGCCCTCAGCCACGGCCTGCCGGAACTCCTCTTCGCCGACAAAGCGGTAATCCTTGCCGTCCTCTTCGCCCGGGCGGGGGGCGCGGGTGGTGGCCGAGACCGAGAAGTTGATCGTCGGATCCCATGCGCGCAGGGCGCGGGCCATGGTCGATTTGCCCGCCCCGGAGGGGGAGCTGAGAATGATCAGAAGGCCGCGTCGGCTTGGGTTTGTCACGTCTTACTCCACATTTTGCACTTGTTCGCGCATTTGGTCGATCACCGCCTTCAGGGCCAGACCGACAGTCGTCAATTCGGTGCTCTGCGCCTTGGAGCAGAGCGTGTTGGCTTCGCGGTTGAACTCCTGCATCAGGAAATCCAGCTTGCGCCCCACCGGCCCGCCCTGCCCGATCAGCGCGCGCGCGGCGGCGACATGGGCGGCAAGGCGGTCGATCTCTTCGGTGACATCGGCCTTGACCGCGATCAAGGCCAGCTCCTGCGCCACCCGGTCTGCATCCGCGCCCTCGCTGTTGTCGAGCACGCGGGCAAGGTTGCGGCGCAACTGGGCAGCGGTTTCTTCCTTACGGGCTTCGGCCAAAGCGGCGGCTTCGGCGGCGCGGTTTTCGACCTCGGTCAACTGCTCTTGCATCACACCGGCCAGCGCCGCGCCTTCCTGCGCGCGCATCTCGTTGAAATCACGCAGCAGGGTCGGCACTTCCGCCAGCAAAGCGGCGCGCAGCGCGTCGATGTCCTGTGCCTGATCGGCCTGTTCCAGCACGCCGCGCATGGAAAGAATGTCGCTCGCCCGTGAGGGCGCCAGCGATACCCCGGCATCCATCGCACGGGCCTCGATCTCATGCAGGGCGGTCAGCAGCGTGTCGACATGCGCCTCGTTGATCTGCAAGCTGCCGTCACTCTCAGCCGAGGAGATGCGCAGGTTGCAGGTGATATTGCCCCGCGCCACCTCCGCCGAAATCTGCTTGCGTAGAGCGGCCTCAAGCCCCTCGACCCAATCGGGCACGCGCAGCCGCAGGTCGAGCCCTTTGCCATTGACGGCGCGCAGCTCCCAAGACCAGCTCCAACCCTCCAAAGCGCCGGAGGCAGAGGCGAAACCTGTCATGGACCTGATCATCGGCGCGTTCCTTGCAAGGGCGGTCATGTCCTGCCTTACGGCGAAACCCCCGCGAGGGGCAAGCCCCCGGCCCCTCGCCCGGCGTATCCCATGGCTCACGCGTTAACCATTTCAGCGAAAGCGTAACGAAATCCTTAACCGCCTGCGGTATTAATGATTTGGTAATCATTTCGGCCGCATTGTGCCGCTGTCGTTTCAAAAACGGCTGCTGTATTGGCCAAGTCCTTATGGGTGAGTTTCAATGGGCAATACAGGCCACACCGCGCAGAATGTTGTCGCCATGTCAGATCATCGGACGCATGTTGGCTATGGCCCGGTCGCGCAGGTCGAAGCCTATTGGGAGGCCCTGCGCGGCAACAGATTGATGCCGCGGCGGTCGGATATCGACCCGCGCGGGATCGAGCAGGCATTGGAATATGCCTTTATCCTCGAACGTGTCGCGGTAGGTGTCGGCCGGTTGCGGATCGCAGGCGGCCACCTGCGCGACCTCATGGGGATGGAGGTGCGCGGCATGCCGATCACCGCCTTTTTCGGAACGCAGTCACGCCCCCGCGTCAGCGAAGCGCTGGAAGAAGTGTTTCAGATGCCCGGCCAGATCACGCTGCACTTGGGCGCGGCGGCGAGCTATGGGCGGCCTGCCTTGACGGGGCGGATGCTGCTCTTGCCGCTGAAAAGCGATCTGGGCGATGTCAGTCGGGTGCTGGGCTGTCTCGTCGTGCTGGGGGAGATCGGCCAAACCCCGCGGCGCTTCGATCTGGCGCAGGCCACGCGGCATAGCGCCTTTGGCGGGGTGGCCAAACCTGTGCGCCATGCCGATCCCCTGCAGCAGCCGCTTTTGCCACGCGAAACCGGATTCGCAGAGCCGAAAGCAAGCTTCACCGCCGCCCCATCGGGTGACATCCCGCCCTATCTGCGTCTGGTGAAGTCAGAGCAAGAATAGCCCGTCCGCCGCCCTCGGAACGCGAAAACGCCGCCCCGGAAAACGGGACGGCGTTTCTTTCGTCAAATACAAGTGCAGGTCGAGGATGTTACCCCGCCGCCCGCGCCGTCTGTGCCACGCGGCGGTTCGACAGTTCCTCGGCCACGAGGAAGGCCAGTTCCAGCGACTGGCTGGCGTTGAGCCGTGGGTCGCAGGCCGTGTGGTAACGGTCCGACAGGTCTTCGTCGCTGACCGCCCGCACACCGCCGGTGCATTCGGTCACGTCTTGGCCGGTCATCTCGAAATGTACACCGCCGGGGACGGAGCCTTCGGCGTTATGCACGGCAAAGAATTCATGTACTTCGCGCAGCACGGAATCGAAGGGCCGGGTCTTGTAGCCGGTAGAGGATTTGATCGTGTTGCCGTGCATCGCGTCACAGGTCCAGACGACATTGGCGCCCTCTTCCTGAACCGTTTTGATCAGACGCGGCAGGTGATCGCCCACCTGCCCCGCACCAAAGCGCGAGATCAGGGTGAGACGGCCCTCTTCATTCTCGGGGTTCAGCTTGGCCATCAACTGTTTGAGGTCATCGCTGGTCATCGAGGGACCACACTTCAGGCCAATCGGGTTTTGCACGCCGCTGGCAAATTCCACATGCGCCCCGTCGGGTTGCCGCGTGCGGTCACCGATCCAGATCATGTGACCAGAGCCCGCAAGCCACTTGCCAGTCTGGCTGTCACGGCGGCAAAGCGCTTCTTCATACTCCAGCAGCAGCGCCTCGTGGCTGGTGTAGAACTCCACCGATTGCAGCGTATGCGCGGTTTCGGCAGTGACCCCGGCGGCGGCCATGAAATCAAGTGTGTCAGAGATGCGGTTGGCGATCTCACGGTATTTTTCGGCCTTTTCGTCGTCGGTGAAGCCCAGCGTCCAGCCGTGGACCTGATGCACATCGGCATAGCCCCCGGTCGAGAAGGCGCGCAGCAGGTTCAGCGTGGCGGCGGCCTGTGTATAGGCGCGCAGCATCTTTTGCGGGTCGGGGATACGCGCCGCTTCGTTGAAGGCCAGATCGTTGATGATGTCGCCGCGGTAGCTGGGCAGTTCCACACCATCCACCACTTCGGTCGGGGCCGAGCGCGGTTTGGCGAATTGACCGGCCATGCGGCCCAGTTTGATCACCGGCACCTTGGCCCCATGGGTCAGCACGATGGCCATCTGCAACATCACCTTAAAGGTGTCGCGAATGGCGTCCGAGCTGAACTGTTCAAAGCTCTCGGCACAGTCGCCACCCTGCAAAAGAAAGGCTTCGCCACGGCCCGCGGCGGCCAGATGTTTCTTCAACCGGCGTGCTTCGCCCGCAAAAACGAGGACCGGATAGCGTGCCAGCTGTGCCTCAACCGCTTCCAATGCGGCTTGGTCAGGGTAATCGGGCATCTGGACGCGCGGTTTGCTGCGCCAGCTCGAGGTGCTCCAGTCTGTCATCTTTCTACTCCGCTCCACAGCGCCGAGTGTCGGCGCTTCGTGATCTTTCTCTATACAAAGGCGCGGGGAAAGTGACCAGAACCGAAATGCGCCCTATTGACGTCGCGACAGGCGCGTGGGCAATGTTTCCGGCAAGTTCTGGCGGCCATGGCACATGTCGACAGAGACGACCTGAATAGAAAGACGCCGTGATGTCCCAACCGCGCCCGGCCACCCGCATGCCCCCCCAGACCGACAAGCCGCGGCGCTTCGTCTTTGTGTTGTTGGAGAATTTCACCCTGCTGAGCTTTGCCTCGGCGGTGGAATGCCTGCGGATCACCAACCGCATGCTCGAACGCGAGGTCTATGAATGGCAGGTCGTGGGCGAAAGCGGTGAGACCTGTGTAAGCTCATCCGGCGCGGTGTTCGCACTGGACGGCGGGCTTGAGGAGTTGGGCCGCGACGATACCATCATGATCTGTGGCGGCATCGGCGTGCAGGCCGCGACCACCAGGAAGTTGCTGGCATGGCTGCGTCGCGAGGCGCGCAAGGGGCTGGTTGTTGGCGGGCTTTGCACCGCGGCGCATACGCTGGCCAAAGCGGGGCTGCTCGACGGCAAACGCGCCACGATCCATTGGGAGAATCAGGACAGTTTCGGCGAGGAATTCGAAGAGGTCATTCTGACGAAATCGGTCTTCGTGGTCGACGGCAACCGGCTGACCACGGCGGGCGGCACGTCTTCTTTGGATATGATGCTCAAACTTATCGCCGATGATCATGGAGAGGAGACCGCCAACGCCGTGGCGGATCAGCTCATTTATTCCTCGATCCGCACCGACCAAGACACGCAGCGCCTGTCGGTGCCCACGCGAATCGGCGTGCGCCATCCCAAGCTTTCTCAAGTGATCCAGCAGATGGAGCGCAATATCGAAGAGCCGATCAGCCCCTCCATGCTCGCCCGCGACGTGGGTATGTCGACCCGCCAGCTAGAGCGTTTGTTTCGCCGCTACCTCAACCGCAGCCCAAAACGCTACTATATGGAATTGCGGCTGCAAAAGGCGCGCAACCTGCTGATGCAGACGGATATGAGCGTGATCAACGTGGCGCTGGCCTGCGGCTTTGCCTCGCCCTCGCATTTCTCGAAATGCTACCGGGCGCATTACCAGACCACGCCTTATCGTGAGCGCGGCAGCCAATCCACCCGGCAGCCCGTCTGAGGGTCAGGGCGTGATCCGGTAGACGGTGCCGTTGACCTCTGAGATGAACCAGATCCCGCCCTCCGGCCCTTCGACGACATCGCGCACGCGGGCGGTCTCGTCGGTTTTGATCTGCGCCACCTCTTCCAGCGGCGTGCCGCTTAGCCGGGCGATATAGTCGAACTTGAGCGAGCCGACGAAGATGTCACCCTCCCATTCAGGAAAAAGCGCGCCGGAATAGACCATCAGCCCCGCAGGCGCGATGGAGGGATCCCAGTAGAATTCGGGCTGCGCCATGCCCTCTTTCGCCCTGCCCTCACCGATCTTCGCGCCCGAATAGTGTTCCCCGTAGGAAATCACGGGCCAGCCGTAATTCGTGCCCTTGGTGATGCGGTTCACCTCATCCCCGCCCTTGGCACCGTGTTCCGACACCCAAAGCCGCCCATCCAGATCCAGCCCCGCCCCTTGCGGGTTGCGATGGCCGTAGGACCAGATTTCGGGCAGCACGTCGGGCGTGTCGACAAAGGGATTGTCATCGGGGACCGAGCCGTCGCGGTTCACGCGGATGATGCTGCCGTTATGGGTGCTGCGGTCCTGCGCCGCCGGACGATCGCCGCGTTCGCCGATGGTCACCAGCAGCGTACCATCCGGCGCTTCGACCACGCGCGAGCCGAAGTGCTGGCCGCCGCTGCTGCCCGGCTTCATGGCGAAAAGCTCGGTCAGGTTTTCCAGACTGCGGGTATCCTCGGACAAGCGCGCGCTGGCCAAAGCGGTCCCCGCGCCGCCGCCCTCTTGAGGTTTGGCATAGGTCAGGAACAACAGGCGGCTCTGCGCGAAATCTCCGGCCAAGGTGATGTCCAACAGACCGCCCTGCCCGACCACGGCCACCTCCGGTAGGCCCGAGACCTCATGCCGTGTGTCGTCCTTTTGATAGATCAAACGTCCGGCCTTCTCTGTCACCAACAGACCGCCACCGGGCAAAGGCGCGACGCCCCAAGGGGCTTCGAAATCCTCGGCCATGGGGGTGATCGTGAGACCGCTCTGCGCTGTGGCGGCACCCGCAGCGCAGAGGCTGCCGAGGCTGATGAAGGCGGCGGTGGCGAGGTGTTTTGCGCGGGTCATGGGCAGGCTCCTTTGGGCATGGGGGCTTGGTTCAAGACATAGCCAGCGCACCGCCCATTTCCACCATCGTTCCCGGTCCACGCGAAAACCCGCCCGCGAAAAACACTTTATAAATCGCCTTTTCTTTTTCGAAATCACGACCTAACGTTCGATCAGAACGAGAGTTCAACTAAGGGAGAGTACCAAATGAAAAAAATACTGATGGCCACAACGGCCGTTGCTTTGCTCGCCACTGGCGCGCAGGCGGAAGACACCAAAATCGGCATTCTGCTGGGCTTCACCGGCCCGCTGGAATCGCTGGCCAATGACATGGCCGCCGGTGCCGAACTGGCGATTTCCGAGGTTAACGAGAGCGGCATGTTCCTCGACGGCGCCACCGTGACCTCCGAGCGTGGCGACACCGGCTGCATCGACGCGGGCCTCGCCGTGGCCTCGGCTGAGCGTCTCATCACCTCCGACCGTGTGAGCGGCATCGTGGGCGGCATGTGCTCGGGTGAAACCACCGCCTCGCTGCAGAACGTCGCCATCCCGAACGGCATCGTGATGATCTCGCCCTCCGCGACATCGCCGGCGCTGTCGACGGTCGAAGACAACGGTCTGTTTTTCCGCACCTCGCCGTCGGACGCGCGTCAGGGTCAGGTCATGGCCGACATCCTGAACGACCGTGGCATCAAGGAAGTCGCCGTCACCTATACCAACAACGACTATGGTAAAGGTTTGGCCGACAGCTTTGAGACCGCTTACAAAGAATCCGGCGGCACCGTGACCATCAACACCTCGCATGAAGACGGCAAAGCGGATTACTCCGCCGAAGTCGGCGCGCTGGCCTCTGCCGGTGGTGAGGTTCTGGTCGTGGCAGGCTATGTCGACCAAGGTGGCGCGGGCATCGTGAACGGTGCGCTGGACGCCGGTGCATTCGACGTCTTCATGTTCCCCGACGGCATGGTCTCTGACACGCTGGAAGAGAAATTCGCCGAGATCGCGGATGGCTCCTTTGGTCAGAACCCGAGTGCTGCTGGCGAAGGCCCGGACAACTACAAGAAGATGGGCAAAGAAGCCGGTTTCGAGCCGACCAACGCCTTCTCGCCTGAATCCTATGACGCGGCAGCGCTGATGCTGCTGGCGATGCAGGCCGCGGGCTCCAACGATCCGTCGGCGTACAAGGAAAAGGTGATGGAAATCGCCAACGCCCCGGGTGAGAAAATCCTGCCGGGTGAACTGGGCAAGGCGCTTCAGATCATCAAAGACGGCGGCGACGTGGACTATGTCGGTGCCTCGGCGGTCGAGCTGATCGGACCGGGCGAGAGCGCGGGCAACTACCGCGAGATCGAGATGAAGGACGGCAAGATGGTCACGGTCGGCTACCGCTGATCCACGCCACCATCTAACCGCTAAGAGAGGCCCGGTCGCAGTGCGATCGGGCCTTTTGCTTAGGAAATCGGCTTTTCTTCCGGGGATGCAGCCAGTACAAATCCCCTATTGAGGACGTGGAAAACACGTCCCGTCTGGGAGGACAGGATGAAAAAGCAACGTATGGCCGTCTCGGTCAGGGCTTTGGGCATGTATTTTGCTGAACGTGATTTCGGCAATACGGCGCAATCTGCCTCTGACAAGGCAGCGCAGGGCTTTCTTCAGATCAGGACCGCAGCGGTCCCTTTCAAGAATCTCAGCACATTGTAAACAGGTATGGCGGCGCGCATCTGCCTGCGCGGCCCATATGACGACCAATAAAAACCAGCCACAAGGTGGCGGACACGGGGATGGACATATGATCGTCGTAGACGACGTACACAAACACTTCGGCGGGTTTCACGCCGTCGACGGGGCGAGCCTGTCGATCGAGAAAGGATCGATCACCGGTTTGATCGGCCCAAATGGCGCGGGGAAAACCACGCTGTTCAACGTAATTGCTGGCGTGCTTCAGCCCACTTCGGGCCGTGTCACCATGGATGGGGAGGACATCACCGGCCTGCCCCCGCATGAGCTTTTCCACAAGGGGCTGCTGCGCACCTTCCAGATCGCGCATGAGTTTTCTTCGATGTCCTGTCGTGAGAACCTGATGATGGTGCCGGGCAACCAGTCGGGCGAGACGCTGTGGAACACATGGTTCGGCACCAAACGCATCGCCAATGAGGAACGCGCGCTCAAGGCCAAGGCCGATGAGGTGCTGGAGTTCCTGACCATCGAACATCTGGCCGAACAGAAGGCGGGCCAGATCTCGGGCGGGCAGAAGAAGCTGTTGGAGCTTGGCCGAACCATGATGGTCGACGCCAAGATCGTTTTTCTGGACGAGGTCGGCGCGGGCGTGAACCGGACGCTGCTGAACACCATCGGCGATGCCATCATCCGGCTTAACCAAGAGCGCAATTACACTTTCGTCGTGATCGAGCATGACATGGATTTCATCGGCCGCCTTTGCGACCCGGTGATCTGCATGGCCGAGGGCCACGTGCTGGCCGAAGGCACGCTGGATGAGATCAAGGCGAACGAACAGGTGATCGAGGCCTATCTCGGCACCGGGCTGAAGAACAAGGACAAGGTAGGCGCATGAGCAATGATCCCTACGGCGACCGCGGCAACAAAGATTGGTCGGTCGGCAACGCGAAGGGCCAAGGCAGCATCATGCCCAAGGCCAGCGGCAAAACCCACCCCGCCCCCGGCGGCCCCTTCCTGATTGGTGCCGGCATGACGGCGGGCTACGGCAACGGCCCCGACATCCTGCATGACTGCACCATCGCCGTGGACCGCGGCGAGATCGCGGTGATCGTCGGCCCCAACGGGGCGGGCAAATCCACCGGCATGAAGGCGGTCTTCGGCATGCTCGATATGCGCAAGGGCCATGTGCGGCTGGATGGTGAAGACATCACCGAACTCAGCCCGCAGGACCGTGTGGCCAAGGGCATGGGTTTCGTGCCCCAAACCTCGAACATCTTCACCTCCATGTCGGTCGAAGAGAACCTTGAGATGGGCGCTTTCATCCGCCGCGATGACTTTCGCGATACGATGATGCAGGTCTATGACCTCTTCCCGATCCTGAAGGAAAAGCGCCATCAGGCGGCGGGTGAACTCTCGGGCGGGCAACGCCAGCAGGTGGCCGTGGGCCGCGCGCTGATGACCCAGCCCAAGGTTCTGATGCTGGATGAGCCGACGGCGGGTGTCTCCCCCATCGTCATGGACGAGCTTTTCGACCGGATCATCGAGGTCGCCCGCACCGGCATCCCGATCCTGATGGTCGAACAAAACGCCCGTCAAGCGCTTGAAATCGCGGACAAAGGCTATGTGCTTGTGCAGGGGGCGAATGCCTTTACCGGCACCGGCAAAGAGCTTTTGGCCGATCCTGAAGTCCGCAAATCGTTTCTGGGGGGCTGAACATGGATCTGCTCAACGCTTTCATTGCACTTTCGAACTATGTGATCATACCGGGCATCGCCTATGGCTCGCAGCTGGCGCTCGGCGCGCTTGGCGTGACGCTGGTCTACGGCATCCTGCGGTTTTCCAACTTCGCCCATGGCGACACGATGGCCATGGGCACCATGGCGACGATCCTGATGACATGGCTGTTCCAGTCCATGGGTCTGAGCCTCGGCGTGCTGCCGACGGCGCTTCTGGCCCTGCCCTTCGGCATCGCCTTTACCATGCTGCTGGTGCTCGGCACCGACAAGGTGGTCTACAAGTTCTACCGTGAACAAAAGGCCAAGCCGGTGATCCTCGTGATCGTCTCGCTCGGCGTGACCTTCATTTACAACGGCATCACCCGCTTCATCATCGGCGCGGACGATCAGAACTTCCTCGACGGGCAGCGTTTCATCATGTCGGCGCGGGATTTCAAAGAAATGACCGGCCTGCGTGAAGGTCTGGCGTTCAAGACAACCCAAGGCATCACCATCGTCACCGCGATCATCGTCGTGGCGCTGCTGTTTTGGTTCCTCAACAAGACGCGAGCGGGCAAATCCATGCGCGCCTATTCCGATAACGAGGATCTGGCGCTGTTGTCGGGCATCAACCCCGAGCGTGTGGTGATGATCACATGGATGATCGTGGCCGCCTTGGCGACGATTGCGGGCACGCTTTATGGTCTTGATAAGTCGTTCAAACCCTTCACCTATTTCCAACTTCTGCTGCCGATCTTCGCAGCGGCCATCGTCGGTGGGCTTGGCTCGCCGGTCGGGGCCATCGCGGGCGGTTTCGTGATCGCCTTTAGCGAGGTCACGATCACCTACGCATGGAAAAAAGTGCTGGGCTATGTGATGCCCGAAGGTTTGCAGCCGGACGGCTTGGTGCAGCTCATGAGCACGGATTACAAATTTGCGGTCAGCTTCGTCATTCTTCTGATCGTTCTGCTGATCAAGCCAACCGGCCTGTTCAAGGGGAAATCGGTATGACCCAGACTCTGAAAAACACGATCCTGTTCGCGATCATCGCCCTGATGATCATCTACACCGGCTTTGCGCAAAGTTGGAACTCGGCCCTGCTGATCATCGCCATGGGCCTGATCTCTTCGATCATGGCGCTTGGGGTGAACCTGCAATGGGGCTTTGCGGGGCTGTTCAACGTGGGCGTCATGGGGTTTGTGGCGCTTGGCGGTCTGGCGGCTGTGCTGGTCTCCATGCCCCCGACCGAGGGCGCTTGGTCCACCGGTGGTTTCGCCATTCTGGGGGCGCTGGCGCTTGGGGCGGCCACCGTGGTGGCGGCGGTCATGCTGATGAAACGCATGGCCCCGGGCACGCTGCGCACGCTTTCGGTGATCGCGGTCTTGGTCATCGGTTTCTTCATCTTCCGTGCCCTGCTCGACCCCGCCGTTCAGGCGGTCGAGGCGATCAACCCCGCGCAGACCGGCTATCTCGGGGGTCTTGGCCTGCCGGTGCTGATCTCTTGGCCCGTGGGCGGCCTCTTTGCCGCTGGCGCGGCGTGGCTGATCGGCAAGACGGCCCTTGGCCTGCGGTCGGACTATCTGGCGATTGCGACACTGGGGATTGCCGAGATCATCATCGCGGTCTTGAAGAACGAAGACTGGATGAGCCGCGGCGTGAAGAACGTGATCGGCCTGCCCCGTCCTGTTCCTTACGAGATCGACCTGCAAAACAACCCCGCCTTCGTGGAACGTGCGGCGGGCCTTGGCTTCGATCCGGTAGACGCCTCGACGCTTTGGGTCAAACTGCTCTATATCGCGCTCTTCGCCGCTGTTCTGATCGTCCTGTTGTGGATGAGCCAGCGTGCGCTGCACTCGCCATGGGGCCGGATGCTGCGCGCGATCCGCGACAACGAAGTCGCGGCAGAGGCCATGGGCAAAGACGTGACCGCGCGGCATTTGCAGGTCTTCATCCTCGGTTCCGCGATCTGCGGCATCGCGGGGGCGATGATGACGACGATGGACAGCCAGCTCACGCCCGGCACCTACCAGCCGCTGCGCTTCACCTTCCTCATTTGGGTGATGGTGATCGTTGGCGGCTCGGGCAACAACTTCGGCGCGATCCTTGGCGGCTTCCTGATCTGGTTCCTCTGGGTGCAGGTCGAGCCGATGGGCCTGTGGCTGATGAACCTGATCACGGCGGGCATGTCCGAAGGATCGGCGCTGAAGGCCCATCTGATCGAGAGCGCGGCGCATATGCGGCTTTTGACCATGGGCATTGTGCTGCTTCTGGTCCTTCGCTTCAGCCCGCGTGGGTTGATCCCCGAGCGGTAAATCCCGCTGAGCTTCACGATATAAAAAGGGGCGCGGTCGCAATACCACGCCCCTTTTTCATCTCTCAGGCCGCTTCAACGCCCCTTGAACAATCCGCCCAAGATGCCACGCACGATCCGGCGCCCGGTGGTGCCTTTCAGCTCTTTGATCACCGCGCTCGCGATGGCATCGCCGAAACCGTCCGTCGCCTTGCGGCTTGACCGGCTGCCGCCGCTGCGTGCCCCGCCATAGCGACGGGCCTTCTGGAACTCGCGCGCGGCCGCGTCCTCGGCCTCTGCCGCGGCTTCGATCTTTTCCGCCTCTTTGGCCGCCGCTTCTGCGCGGGCCTTCAGCATTTCATAGGCCGACTCGCGGTCCTGCACTGTCTCGTATTTCCCTGCCAGATCGGAGTCCGCCAGCACCGCCGCACGCTCCGCCACGGTGATCGGGCCGAGCCGCGAAGACGGCGGTCGGATCAAGGTACGCTCCACCACGCCCGGCACGCCCTTGCGTTGCAGCATGGAGGTCACGGCCTCCCCAACACCGACCTCGCGGATCGCCTCTTCGGTGTCGAAGCGCGGGTTCTCGCGGTAGGTCTCGGCGGCTTGGCGCAGTTCCTTACGGTCCCGCGCGGTAAAGGCGCGTAGCGCGTGTTGGATACGGTTGCCAAGCTGGCCGAGGATATCGTCGGGCACATCGGCGGGGTTCTGGGTCACGAAATAAACCCCGACGCCTTTGGAGCGGATGAGCCGCGCCACTTGTTCCACCTTGTCGACCAGCGCCTTGGGCGCATCGTCGAACAGCAGATGCGCCTCGTCGAAGAAGAACACGAGCTTGGGTTTGTCGGGGTCGCCCACCTCGGGCAGTTCCTCGAACAGTTCGGACATGAGCCACAAGAGGAAGGTAGCATAGAGTTTGGGCGAAGCCATGAGCTTGTCAGCGGCGAGGATGTTGATCCGCCCGCGCCCTTCGGCATCGCAGCGCATGAGATCCGAGAGTGCCAGCGCCGGTTCGCCAAACAACTGCGCGCCGCCTTGGTTCTCCAGCACCAGCAGCCGCCGTTGAATGGTGCCGACGGAAGCGGTCGAGACATTGCCATAGCGCAGCGCCAAGTCCTTTGCATTCTCCCCGACCCAGACCAGCAGGGATTGCAGGTCTTTCAGGTCCAAAAGCGGCATGCCTTCCTCGTCGGCCACGCGGAAGGCGATGTTCAGGATGCCCTCCTGCGCCTCGGACAGACTGAGCAACTGCGCGATGAGCAGCGGCCCCATCTCGGAAACCGTGGTGCGGACGGGGTGGCCCTGCTCACCAAAGAGATCCCAAAAGGTGACCGGGAAGGATTGATAGCTATAGTCGTCAAAGCCGATCTTGGCCGCGCGTTCGGTGAAAGCGCCGTGCAGTTTGGCGGCCTCGCTCCCCGCGACGGCAAGGCCGGACAGATCGCCCTTCACATCCGACAAGAACACCGGCACCCCGGCATTGGCAAAGCCCTCGGCAAGGATTTGCAGCGTCACCGTTTTGCCCGTACCCGTTGCGCCCGCGATCAGCCCGTGGCGGTTGGCATAGCCGAGATCGAGGAATTGCTTTGTCGCATGGTCGGGACCGCCGCCGCCGATAAAGATGTCACTGCTCACGCTGGGGCCTTTCTGTCAATTTTAGCCATTCGTCCGTTCCACTAGAGCATACAAACTTAACCTTTGCGCGCCATAGTGAAGGCATCCCGCTCGCATGTCCTTTCATCGGGTGGGTGTACTTCCTCCCTGTTAGACTTGGCCGCGCCTTCGGGTGCGGCCCTTTTTCTGACCGGGACCTTGCTAAAACCCTGACAGATTGTCGCATTTTTCCTGTTGACCGGCATCACGCGCTTGCCTAACGTGGCATTAATAAGTCGGCCCAGTCCGACGGGGAGAAAGTACACGGAAAGGGGGCGCGCTGCGTCCCCTTTTGCATTTCTGGTCTTTAAGCCTCTGACATCGCGGGAAAACCGCGATTGCGGGGTCGGCATGAAATTGCCCGAACCTTGATCGAAATGCGGCCCTTGGCACTGACAATCCCGGGGCGGCGTGGTAAGGGGCGGTAACGCAACAAATGTGGATATGACATGAGCAAGTTTATGACCGCCCTGCCGCTTTGTGCAGCGCTTGCACTGACGGCCCCAATGACGGCTTTCGCCCAGACCGCCACGGAAGAAGACACCGCCCAGACCGAAGAGCAGCAGCCCCAGCCCGGCACTAGCGGCAATGCTTCGCAGATCGAAGAGCAGCTGAGCCTCGGTGAAGATGCGGACAAAGACCCCGATCTGGGCAAGCCCTACACCAAGAAGGAGATCGGTGCTTGGGAGATGCGCTGCATCAAGACCGAGGAAGAGGTCGATCCCTGCCAGATGTATCAGCTTCTCGCCGATGGCGAAGGCGCGCCGGTTGCCGAAGTCTCGCTCTTCCGTCTTCCCGATGGCGGTCAGGCCAAAGCCGGTGCCACGGTTGTCGTCCCGCTTGAGACCGCCCTGCCCGCGCAGTTGACCCTGTCGGTCGACGGTGGCAAGGCCCGCCGCTATCCCTATGCCTTCTGCAACCCCGTGGGCTGCTACGTGCGCATGGGTCTGACCGATGCCGATATCGGTGCTTTCAAACGCGGCAAGGAAGCGGTGCTGACCATCGTGCCCGCTTTGGCCCCTGATCAGGAAGTGAAACTGACACTTTCGCTCGACGGCTTCACCGCCAGCTACGACGAAGTTTCGGTCATCGAACAGTAAGACCGGATTTTCGCGATTTGGATGCCGCGCCCGACCTCGGGGGCGGCATTTTTTATGGCCGGGCGTGGATCAGGCGCGGCGCAGTGCCAGCACGGCGTTCATCCCGCCAAAGGCAAAAGCATTGCTGAGCGCCACATCGACCTTCGCTTCGCGCGCCTCATTGGGCACGACGTCGAGCGCGCATTCCGGGTCGGGTTCCTCATAGCCAATGGTCGGGGCAATCACCCCGTCCCTCAGCGCCATGATACAGGCTAAAAGCTCAACCGCCCCGGTGCCACCGATGATATGGCCATGCATCGACTTGGTGGAAGAGATCATCAACTGGTCCGCATGGGTGCCAAAGACATCCGCCACGGCGGCGCATTCGGTCTTATCATTCGCCGCCGTTCCAGTCCCATGTGCGTTGATATAGCCGACCTCTTCGCGGTTGATCCCCGCATCGGCCAGCGCCCCTTCCATCGCCCGCGCGGCTCCCGCCTTGGAGGGCATGACGATATCGCTGGCATCCGAGGTCATGGCGAACCCCGCCACTTCGCAAAGGATCTCGGCCCCCCGCGCCCGGGCATGTTCATAGTCTTCAAAGACAAAGACACCCGCGCCCTCGCCTTGCACCATCCCGTTGCGGTTGGCCGAGAAGGGGCGGCAGGCATCGCGGCTCATCACGCGCAGCCCTTCCCAAGCCTTCACCCCGCCGAAGCAGAGCATGGATTCCGATCCACCCGTCACCATCACCGGGCTCATGCCGGAGCGAACCATCGCGAAAGCCTGTGCCATGGCGTGGTTCGACGAGGCACAGGCGGTGGAGACGGTGAAGGACGGCCCGCGCAGGTTCCATTCCATGCTGACATGGCTGGCCGCGGCGTTGTTCATCAGCTTGGGCACCACGAAGGGATGCACCCGATTTTTGCCCTCTTCATAAACCGCGCGGTAATTGTCGTCCCATGTCGAGACGCCACCCCCCGCCGTGCCCAGCACCACCCCGGCGCGGGCGGCCAAGTCATCGGTGAAGGTCAGGCCCGATTGCTCGATCGCCTCGCGGGCGGCGGTGAGGGTGAATTGCGTGAACCGATCATAAAGCGCGATTTGCTGGCGGTTGTAGCGGCCCTCGGCCTCGAACCCGCGCACCTGACCGCCGATGCGGATGGCCAGCCGCTCCACATCGCGGAACTCCAACGGGCCAATGCCGCATTTGCCTTCGCGCATGGCCGCCAGCGTCTCGGGCACCGACAGGCCCAGAGCGTTGATCGTGCCCGCGCCGGTGATGACAACGCGCCGCATCGCTCAGCTCTGTTCGGCTTGCAGCCGTTCCACCCCGGCGACGATGCTGCGCACGGTCGAGATGTCGAAATCGCTTTCGCTGGGGCTGTTGGCGTTGAAAGGCACGCTGATGTCGAATGTCTCTTCAATCGCAAAGATGCATTCCACGACCCCCATGCTGTCGATCCCGAGGTCTTCGAGCGTGCTGTCGAGCGTGACATCCTCCGGCTCGATCATGGCCTGTTCGGCGAGGATGGTAATGACCTGATCCTGAGTGCTCATGCGGCGTCCCCCAACATATGTCCGCGGCAGGTTTAGTCAGCCTTGTCGGCTTTGGAAACCACCTTTTGTAGGGCCGCGACATCACGCAGCAGCTTGGGCAAACGGCGCAGCGCTTTGTAGATCTCGGTCTGCTTGCTCATTTGGGTGGCGGGGTAGCCCAACATGGTGCGCCCCTCGGGCACGTTGGACAGCACAATGGTCCCCCCGCCCGCGATCACCCGGTCGCCGATGGTGATATTGTCGGCCAGACCGACCTGCCCGCCGAGCACCACATTGTCGCCCACTCGGGTCGAGCCGCCAACGCCCGCCTGCCCACAGAGCAGGCAGTTTTTGCCGATCACCGCGTTGTGGCCGATATGCACGAGGTTGTCGATTTTCGTGCCGTTGCCGACCTGCGTGTCGCGAATGGTGCCGTTGTCGATGGTGGAACCCATGCCCATTTCGACATCCGCGCCGATGGTCACAGCGCCAAGCGAATGGATACGGGTCCAAGGCTGCGGGGCGGCATCGCCCTGATCGCCGAGCGTTTGCCGCGCGCTTTCCACGGTGGACAGCTCAGCCGTGACGAAAGAGAAACCGTCGCCGCCCAAGCGCACGCCCGACTGCGCGATGAAACCCGATCCGATGGTGACCCGCGCGCCGATGCTGACATGTTCGCGCAGAAAACAGCCATCGCCCAATGTCGCATCCACGCCAACAAAACACAGCGGCCCGATGACGCTGCCCGCGCCGATCCGCGCCCCGGCAGAGATCACCGCCAAGGGACCGACCGAGACGCCCTCGCCCAGCACGGCCTCGGGGTCGATCACGGCAGTGGGGTGAATGCCCGGCTTGAACCCCTGCCCCTTGTCGAGCATTCGCGTCACGCCAGAAAGCGTGTAGCGCGGGCGGTTGGGCAAGATCGCGGCCTTAAGACCCAGAGCGCGCCAGTCGGCCCCTTCCCAAAGCATCGCCACCTCGGCGGCGCCATCGGAAAGGCTGCTGGCATAGCGCGGGTCCATCGCCAGCGCCATTTCGCCCGATTTGGCGCTGGCGGGTTCCGCGACGCCGCTTACCTTGAGTTCGATGTCGCCCTCGGCGCTGGCGCCGACGGCTTTGGCGATTTGCTGAACACTATAGGTCATTTCGGGCGGCCCTTACTTGTTGCGCGCCCGAGAGTTACCCCTGAACGCCGCGCAAGGCCACCCCCGCCTTGGAGAGCGCGTTCCAGATCAGCGCATCCCGGCCATATACGTCATCGCGGTATTCGGTATGGCCGCGGGCGTTGGTCACGGCGGTGCGGTAAATCAGATGCACCGGCACCTGCTCTTCGAGGACGACGCGCGTCTCGCGTCCGCTGCGCAGAATGGCCTGAAACTCGCCTTCCGGGTCCGCCGATTGCGGGGCCAGCAGCGCATAGGCGAATTCAAAGGGCTCGGCCAGACGCACGCAGCCATGGCTGAAGGCACGCACGTCGCGGGCAAACAGGCTCTTGGCCGGGGTGTCATGCAGGTAGATGTTGTATTTGTTGGGGAACATGAACTTCACCAGACCCAAGGCATTGGTCTTGCTGGGCGGTTGGCGCATGGCGAAGGGGAAGGTCCGCGCGGTGTAGCGGTTGAAGTTCACCGCGCCGCGGTTCACCTTGCGGCCCCGGCTGTCGGTGATCTCGATATGGTTGACCGCATAGGGATTGCGCTTGAGTTGCGGCAGGTATTCCCCAGTGACGATCGACCGCGGCACATACCAGCTGGGATTGACCACCATATGCTCCATCACGTCCGAGAATTCGGGCGTCGGGCGGTCCTCGCGAGCGGCCCCAACGACCGAACGGGTCTGGAAGGTGATCTTGCCATCGTCGATGATCTTGGCCGAGAAATCGGGGATGTTCACAAGGATATGGCGTTTGCCGCGGTCGGTGTTGAACCAGCGCTCACGCTCGAGTGCGACCATGACCGATTGCAGCCGCTGCTCAACGCCGATGTTAATCTGTTTCATCGTGGCCGGACCGGCGACGCCATCGGTGTTCAGCCCGTGGGCCTCTTGGAACTGGCGCACGGCTTCGGTCAGGCTGGCGTCATAGCCCATGGCGTTGGACCGCTTCAGAAAGCCCATGGCGATCAGACGGTTGCGCAGGGCAATCACGTCATTTCCGGTATCGCCCGGCTCAAGCTTGCCCGCAGGTACCGAGGGGCCCCAGCCGCCCTGCGACAGCAGCTTTTCCATCGCGATCTTCGCTTTCAGCAGCGCATTATACTCAAGGCTGCGCGGCGGCAGGGCGCGGAAATAAGCGGCGGGCGTGGATTTGGGCAGGTCTTGCAGATAGGTCTTGCGGTCACGGTATGGGATTTCGCGCACGATCTGGCTGATGATCCGTTTGGGGATCAGCACACCGGTCTGCACGTCGCGGGCATAGCGCAGGAACACGCGGCTCAACTCCACCTCGGCGAATCCGCGATCACGCGGGGTCTTGGCTGTGCGCAGCATCTCCAACACCGCATCGGGGTTGTAGCGCGTGACCGGCAGGCCATGATCATCTGCCGTGGTGATCGCCCGCATCAGTTCGGAGCGGCGCGCGCGGTGTTCTTCGGCGGCCCCTGTCCAGATGGCGGTATAATCGTTCTCACGGTAGAAGGCGGCGATGTCATCGTCTTGGGCAGCAGCTTCGGCGACGGCTTGTTTGAAAGCGGTGACCTGCGCCGTGGCAGGCGCGGCAAGGAGCAGTGCCGAAATCAATAGGGCAAACCCTGCGATGAATTTGGACAGTTGCCGTGAAAAAGTCGCGCTGAAACCCATGTCGTACCCCGTGAATATACCATTGCCGCCGCGCGACCCTATTGCCTGCCCGGTTTGCCAATAATACTACGCGCAAGTCCATTCAAATTTCCGTTCGCAGGAAAAACGCGTTATGGGCTGTGCGGATTGGGCATCGGTTGCCCCTGCAAATATTGGTTTCTTAACCTCATTGCGCAAAAACTTGCCTAAATTTGAACCACGCGGGAACCATTCCGATTCAGCCCTTGGTCAGGTTTTCCCGCTATGCAATAACAATGTTGCATCTGGGGATGAGATGAATGGCCCATGTAACATCTTGGGTAACTTAGGCAGACGACGGGACAGAGACACATGACAGGCAAAAGCTCCTCGGGGATGACCCGGCGCGCCCTTCTCGGCGCATTCGCAGCAACCACCGTTGCAGCAGCTCCCACCTTCTCGAACGCGGCAGGCTTTCTACGGGGCGCAGGCGACATTCGCCGCATCCGCATGTATTCGGGCCGCACCGGTGAGCGGTTGGACATGATCTATTGGATCGAAGGCCACTATATCAAAGACGCCTTTGCCGAAATTAATCACTTCATGCGCGACTGGCGGACCGACGATGTCATCAACATGGACCTGCGCACCATCGATATCATGGCCGCGTCGCACAATCTGTTGGATGTGAACGAGCCCTATATGCTCCTCTCCGGCTACCGCAGCCCGAAAACCAACGCGATGCTGCGCTCCCGTTCCAGCGGTGTGGCCAAGAATTCGCTGCACCTCAAAGGTCAGGCCGCTGACCTGCGCCTCGCCTCGCGCTCGGTGCATCAGGTGGCCCGCGCGGCGATGGCTTGTCGCGGTGGCGGCGTCGGGCGCTACTCCGGCTCGAACTTCACCCATATGGACTGCGGCACAGTGCGCAGCTGGGGCGGCTGATCGCAGCCTCTCCATCGGGATGAGTGAATTGTTAAGGGCGCCTTCGGGTGCCTTTTTTGTTGCCCGATTTTGTCGCCGGTGGGCTTTCGCTGGCCGTGGTACGGCTCTACGGTCGCGCCAAACACATGCCGGGGAGAGAGATGCAGATAGAAGCGGCGCGCATTGCGGTGATCGGTTTCGGGCCGCGCGGCCTTGGCGCGTTGGAGGCTCTGTCGCAACGGCTTACGGGGACCGACGGGCGGATAGAGATCGACATTTATGAACCCGGCCCCCATCCCGGCGCGGGTCCGAACTTCGCCCCCTCCGAGCCCGCCTATTGTCTGCTTAACATCCCTAACCGCGATATCGCGATCCGCCCGCCAAAGGGGTCGCGGGTCGGACATTTCGCGGAGTGGCAAGACCGCCCAGTCCATCCCGACAGCTTCCCCTCACGCGCCGAAATGGGCCGCTACCTCATGGCGCGGCGGGATGATCTTTTTGCCCGGGGTTTTACGAAAACCGGTGCGACGTGTGAGGTGATCCCCGCCGCTGTGGCCCGCATTTCGTCCGAGGGGGCGGGCTGGCGCTTGCAATCGGAAAGCGGGGCGGAGGCGCCATATGACGAAGTCCTCCTCACCCTCGGGCAGCCCCCTGTCGAGCCGGACGCGCAATGGGCAGAGTGGCAAGAGCACGCGGCGCGGCGCGAGGCGGAGGTCGCGCAGGCCTATCCAGCGGCGGAGCTGCGTGCGCGGGCGGCGGCATGGCGGGGCAAGCACGTCGCGATCCGGGGCTTGGGGCTGTCGACCTATGATGTGTTGCGTGGTCTGACCATGGCACAGGGCGGGCGTTTCGACGCGGCGGGCTATCATGCCTCGGGCCGGGAGCCCTGCCGCATTCTGCCCTTCTCGCTCAACGGGCAACCCCCCTTCCCCAAGCCACAGGATGCCGCCTTCGACGCGCTGTTCAATCCCACATCGGAAGAGACCGCAGGTTTCTCAAAAGCCGCCACGGCTGCGGTCAGTGCGGGACCCGAGGAGGCCCCTTCGTTGATCTCTGACGCCCTCCTGCCCGTGGTCGCGCGTATCCTCGCGCCTCACAATGTGCGGGCGGCGGAAATCGCGAACTGGCTCAAGGTGGAATGGTCAGACCCCGGCGCGCAGGACCGGTTGCCCCCAATGAAGGCGCTGCGCCATGGGATAGACTTGGCCACCGGAGAGGTCGCGCCGAGCATTGGCTACACGCTCGGGCAGGTTTGGCGCAAATGGCAGGACGCATGGCGCGCGGCCTTCGACCCGGGCAACGCGTCGCCCCAGACAGCCAAGCGGCTGATAGACTTCGATGAGTGGCTGAAACTATATTCCTACGGCCCGCCCCTCGCCTCTGCACGGGAGCTTTTGGCGCTGATCGACGCGGGGCTGGTCGACCTGTCCTTCGCCACTAATCCAGAGATCACGAATAGCGCGCAAGGCTGGACATTGCAGGCGGAGGGGCAGGCGGCGGAGGTGTCGGTCATCGTCGATGCGGTGCTGCCTGCGCCGAACCTCTCGGGCATCGCAGCACCGCCCCTGCCTGATCTCATCTCGCACGGTTTGCTCTCCCCGCTGTCATCCGATCTGGCCGCAGCGACCGCACCTGACGGGACGCTGTGCGCCCCTGACGGACGCCCCGTGCCCGGCCTTTGCCTGCTGGGGCGGCTGGCGCTCGGCAGCGTGACGGCGGTGGATTCCCTGCACGATTGCTTTGGCCAATCCGCCGACCGTTGGGCGCAGGGCGTGATCGACAGGCTGTCGGTTTGACACGCTGCCGCTTGGCTACAACAGTTTGTGATCCGGCCCGCGCGATGGAACGGCAAGGCGCTGAAACGGTTTCCCTTTCAACACGAGATTGAAGAATAGGGGAACGACGCAATGAAGAGACGACATTTCATCACCGGTGTAGCCGCCAGCGGTGCCGCATTCGGCGGTGTCCTTGCCACGCCCGCACTGGCGCACCCGCCCAAGGAAATGCCGAGCTATGACGTGCCGCCAGAGATGATGCCGCGCAAAGTGCCAATCGCGGCAGGCGCGCCGCCCTATGAAATCCACGTCGATCCCGACAATTTCGCGCTCTACTGGACACTGCCCGACAATATGGCGTGGCGCTATACCGTGGGCGTGGGCCGCCCCGGTCTCTACGAATCCGGCGAGTTCTACGTTGGTGCCAAGAAGGAATGGCCGAGCTGGACCCCGACCCCGGGTATGATTGACCGCGAACCGGAGAAATACAAGAAATACGCCGATGGTATGGAAGGCGGTTTGGACAATCCGCTGGGGTCGCGTGCCCTCTATCTCTTCACCGAAGAGCGTGGCGACACCTTCCTGCGCATCCACGGCACCAATGATCCCAGTACATTGGGCAAACGGGTTTCGAACGGTTGCGCCCGTCTGGTGAACGATCAGATGGCCGAGCTTTATGACCGCGTGCCGATGAACACCCGCGTGGTGCTTTACGAACCCATCGGCTGAGTTTTCTTTCGGCCACATCAAGTAGCCCGGAGCGGAGAATATCCGCTTCGGGCTTTTTTTTTGCCTCTCGGTCGACCAGTAGGATTGAAACATTTCACACGGGCCAAAGAGGTTTGGGTGCGGTGGCGGCACACACGTTTCTGCGACGACTGTGTAACAGGTCTTGAACGCCTTTCGCGGGGCCGACCAATGCCATAAGTCCCGTTCTGCGGCATGGTGAGAACTTATTAAAAACAGTATCTTATGCGGCTATGGCAATTTGTTACGATCTGATCGCGCCGGGTCTCGCTCTAACACTGGGCCGTGATCCGAGTTGCTTTGTAACCGCCCCTCACTGCGCCTTAATATCATTGTATCGAACGGGCCTCCCGACCTCCCCGCCTCTCCCAGAGCGAGAAAGCCGACGCCCTTTCCCAAACCTGAAAGGACTAGAACAATGAAACTCTTTATCGCAACCGCCGCCGCCACTTTGATCGCCACCGCAAGCTTCGCAGGCCAATCGACGCGCTACGAAGACCTGCGCTTGGACACGTCTGTCACGGCTGATGTCGTCCATGCCGCGGATGCCGGTGAAACCCGTCCTAATGAGCGCGCCGCTGACCTGCGGTTGGAAACATTCTCGGACGAGATTGCGCCGGTCGCCACCTTCTCGACCAGCGGCCCCGTGAGCAGCTTGGGCGAAGGTTTCGCCTATGGTGGTTACGGCGCGGGCAACGACTCCCGCTAAACTGTCATAGGTAGACCCGAGAGAGCCCGGACCGAAAGGTGCCGGGCTTTTCTACATGTGAAGCCGCATGGCCCGACGGGCAACAGCTTCTTTCAGCAAAAAAGGGAAAATGGCGGAGCGACAGGGATTCGAACCCTGGAGACGGTCTCCCGCCTACACACTTTCCAGGCGTGCGCCTTCGACCACTCGGCCACCGCTCCGTTGAGGCGGGGTTTAGCTTGGGGGGGCAGTGAGTTGCAAGAGCGAATTCCCCCCAGAGAGGATAAATTTATCTAACCGCCCAGATGAACATAGACCCGGCGGTTCAAACGGCCCTTTTTCTCAATCTTTCCAAGGCGAAGCCCGCCGATCTCGCCGGTTCGGGCGACATGGGTGCCGCCGCAGGGCTGCAGATCGATAGGGTCTTCTGCCTCTCCGATGCGGATCAGGCGAATGTCCCCCCGTCCGCGCGGCGGGGCGACGGACATGGTTTTAATGAGTTCAGGCGCGGCGTCCAATTCGGCCTCGGTGATCCAGTCCTCGCTCACCCGCGCATCAAGGGAGACGAAGTGGTTCAGCGCCTCCTCCAGTTCCTCGCGATCCTGCGGCGCATCGGGCATGTTAAAATCAAGCCGCCCGTGGGTGGCCGAAATCTGTCCCCCCGTGACCGGATGCGGGATCACGACCGACAGAAGGTGCAGCGCCGTATGGACGCGCATGTGCTTGTGCCGGCGGTCCCAATCGAGCTCCTGTTTCACGAATGCGCCCACCGGCGGCAAGGGACGCGGCTCTGCCGGGACCAGCGCGATGCCGCCGCTGTCGCGGTCGCGCACCGTAGTTGCAATGGTAAGCTCTTGCTTGTCCCAGGTCAGCCACCCGCTGTCGCCCGGCTGGCCGCCGCCCGTGGGGTAGAACAGGGAATTGTCCAAGATCACCCCCCCTTCGGGCGTATGGGCCGCCACGCGGGCCGGGGCGTCGCGCAGGTAGGTCTCGGTCCGGTACAGCTCGCCCGTCATGCCTGCGGCTCCGTCTTGTCGCTGCTATCTGCGACGCTGCCGCTGGTCGCAGGCTGCAACGTCTCAGGGTTGCGCAGCCATAGGTCGCGTTGGGCAAAGGGAATTTCGATCCCTTCCTCTTTGAAACGCGCGGCGATGGCGTGGTTGATGTCGTTCTTGACCTTCATCATCCAATTCACATCCCGCAGGTAGCAGCGCACCTCGAACTCCAGCGCATCGGCCCCGAAGTTCAAGAACAAGACCGCGGGCGGCGGGTTGGTCAGCACGATGGGCTGCGCCTCGGCAATCTCTTGCAGGATGCCTTCGATCCGTTTGGTGTCGGTGCCGTAAGCCACGCCCACGGGTACGATGAGGCGGCCCACGGTATTGCCGCGGGTGTAGTTGGTGACCGTGCCGCTGATCAGATCGGCGTTGGGCACGATGACATCAGTGCGGTCGAAGGTCTCGATCCTTGTGGAGCGCACCGAGATGTCACGCACATAGCCCATCTGACCACCCACCTCGATCCAATCCCCCTCGGAGATCGGACGTTCGATCAACAGGATGATGCCCGAGACGAAGTTCGACACCACGTTTTGTAGGCCAAAACCAATACCGACCGACAGCGCACCGGCGACATAGGCCAGCGCAGAAAGGTCGATCCCTGCCCCGGTGATGGCGAGCAGCGCGGCGAGGAAAATCCCGACATAGCCGATCCCCGAGACGATGGCGTTCTGCCCGCCGATGTCCATCCGCGTCTTGGGCAGGACGTTGCTGCGCAGCGCCCCTTGAATCAGACGGGTGACGGCATAGCCGATCACGAAGATCACCGCGAAGGAGAGGAAATCTGTAGGACGGATCCGCGTCTCGCCAAAGGCAAAGCCCCGGCTGAACAGCGCCCAAAGCTCGGTCAGGTCGGTGACCCGCGCGCCCCATGCCAGCGCCATCACAGGCAGCGACAACAGCAGCAGGATCAGGCCAAAGAAGACGGGCATCAGCGCGTCGCGCGCCTGCACCCCTTGCCCGGTCATGGCACCGTAAACATCGGCCAAGAAGCGTTGCAGCGTCATCACCAGCCCCAGAAGCACCAGCGTGGTGACATAGGGCGGCAGCAGCGAAACAGCGGCGTTGTAATAGCCGCTGATCAGTAGGAGGGGCGCCACCACGGCCACGATCATCGCGCCCAAGCCCAGTCCGCGCACGACGCGGTTCAATGTCGAGGTCCGCGGCTCTTCGGCGGCGGAGGCATCTTCTGTCACCGGATCGCTATAACCGCGCAGGATTTTCCCGATGCGGAACAGGGCAAAAGCGCTCAGCAGCATCACCGGCAGGCGCAGCACGGCCTCGGTGGTTTCCGCCGGTTGCTGGCCATCGAAAATGGCGGTGATGATGGCGCCCAAGATGACGGTGACGGTGATGATGCTGACGTAGAAACGAACCGCTTTGCGCTCAGCCGCGGGCAGCAGGATCAGCGCCTCGTCCTCATCGCGAGAGAACACCCGTTCGGCGACCCAGCGAACACCCAGCATCGCGCCGCCGATCACCGGGATCAACTGCACAAGGGTTGAGCCGCGCGGGCCAAGCCAATCGGTTGCCAAGACGGCCATGGCCAGCAAAACCAGACCGACCGTGGGCAGGATGATCCGCAAAAGAGACACGACAAAGCGCCAGATGCCAAAGCCGCGCGCGCCGAATTGCTGGAGCCGTCCCACAATCGCGGTCGACCAATGGTGGCCGCGGAAGATCAGCACCAAGCCCAGAATGGTGAGGGCCAGAACCGCAGGGAGAGAGGCGCGCAGGCTGCGCCGCGCCGTGTCGGCATCGTCAGGCGCTTCGGCGGCGATCTCACCCGCCGCTGTCGCCAGATCGTCTATCGCGGTGCGCCAATGGACGGGGTTGAGCGGCGTGGGCACTACCTCCATCAACTGCTCGGTCTGGCGTTCGCGTAAGGCAACGTCGATCTGCCCAATCAGCGCATCGGCGCGCAAATATGCCGCTTCGGCCCGCTGAACCGGGGTCAGCAGTGTGTTGAGCTGTCGGTTCAACTCTTCACGGTTGGCGGCGACTTCGGGGGATTCCGGCTCGGCCCCCTCGCCCTCCGGCGGGGTTCCAAGCGCGGCCAATTGTTCGCGCAGCGCGCTGATCCGCGCCGCGTTCAGGTTGCGCGCCGCGTCGAACTCGGCGCGGTAATCCACCAGCCGGGCGCGCTGCACCTCCAGCATGGTTTCGGTGGTATCGGGCGCGTCAATCGCCTCTTCAGCCGAAGAGGCGACGGTTTCCCATTGGTCGAAATCCGGCAAAGCCGGTTCCTGTGCGACAGCAGCGCCGGTCAGCCAGACCAGCAGCGCGGTAAGGCCGAGGGCGAAGCGGAGCATTTGGGTCATGTATCCTCGAAAACACCTGGGATGGATTGCGGTGCGGCATCAAGCCAACCGGGCGTCGGCAGCCCCTTTTCGCGCAGGAACTCTGGATTAAAGAGTTTGGATTGATAGCGCGTGCCGAAGTCGCACAAGACGGTCACGATGGTATGGCCCGGCCCCATCTCTTTCGCCAGACGCATGGCCCCGGCGACATTGACGCCCGAGGATGCACCAAGGCAGAGCCCCTCATTCTCCAATAGATCAAAGACGACCGGCAGGGCCTCTTCGTCGGAGATATTATAGGAATAATCGGGCTTGAACCCTTCCAGGTTCGCAGTGATCCGCCCCTGCCCGATGCCTTCGGCGATGGAACTGCCTTCGGACTTCAACTCGCCCTCAGTATAGTAGTTGTGCAGCGCGGCCCCATCGGGATCGGCAAGCGCGATCTTCACGCCTTTGGGTTGCAGCGCCATAGCCACACCAACGAGCGTGCCGCCTGAGCCGACAGCGCAGCAAAATCCATCTACCTTGCCGCCGGTCTGTTCCCAGATCTCGGGGCCAGTGGTTTCGATATGCGCCTGACGGTTGGCGGTATTGTCGAATTGGTTGGCCCAGATCACCCCCTCGGGCGTGGTCTTGGCCAGTTCCTTGGCCAAACGCTCGGAATAGCGGACAAAGTTGTTGGGGTTTTTGTAAGGAGCCGCAGGCACCTGCACTAGTTCGGCACCGGCCAGCCGCAACATGTCTTTCTTTTCCTGAGATTGCGTCTCAGGGATGACGATGACGGTCTTGAAACCCATCGAGGCACCCACCAGCGCGAGCCCGATGCCGGTGTTGCCGGCAGTACCTTCGACGATGGTGCCGCCGGGCTTCAGCTCCCCCCGGGCGATGGCGTCGCGGATGATGAACAGCGCCGCGCGGTCCTTGACCGATTGGCCGGGGTTCATGAACTCCGCCTTGCCCAAGATTTCGCAGCCGGTCTCTTCGCTCGCGCCGCGCAGTCGGATCAGCGGTGTGTTTCCAATGGCCTCGGCCAGATCTCTAGCAACCTGCATGTTTGCCCCCAGTTCATGTTCCGTCCGGTTTAGCTGTCGTGTCTTCGGACCTCAAGCGTTCGCGGTGGCGGGCGAGCCAATAGGCGCTTGCCACCAGCGGCGCATTGGCCAGCGCCTGCGCATCCGCCAAGGCCATCAAATCATCGAAGGACATCAGATGCGACCGGATATCCTCGCCCTCCGCAGCCAAACCGCCGGTGCCGATAATATGATCCGGCAAATCCGCCAATCCCACGAAAATGTGAAAGAATTCCGTCGCATTCCCTGGGGAGGCATATACGTTTCCGACCGGCTCCAAGGCGCCCAAGGTGATCCCCGCCTCTTCCTGCGCTTCACGCCGGGCGGCGGCCTGCGGTGTCTCGCCGGGGTCGATATGGCCTGCGATGGGTTCCAACTGCCAGCGGGTATGATCACCCCGCGCCAGCGGGCCCATGCGGATTTGCTCAACCAGCAGCATGCGGTCGCGCAGCGGGTCATAGGGCAGCACCAAAGCTGCATCCGCGCCGACAAAAACCGCGCGGTCGATCTGCGCCGACATGCTGCCGTCAAAGGTCTCATGTCGCAGCGAGATTTCATCAAGGGCGAAGAAGTTCGCGTAGACGCGGCGGCGGTCGGTCACTTCGACCTTGCCATCGAGCGCCAGCGGATCATGCATGCCCTGCGCCCCCAGCACCTGCTGATGGGCCCGGCGGCGGATCATCGGGAACATCGCATCGACCTCGGCCCGTGGGCGCTTGCCCATATAGCTCATCACTTCGCGCGCGGCGTGGCGGGAAAGCGCGGCCCAATCACGCTCCCACTCAGGCAAGGACCATGGCCCCTGCGCGGTCCAGCGCCCGGGCTGGGGCAGATAGACCTCAGCCCCCTGCCCGTCTGCCAGTGTCACCGGCACCAAATCATAGTCGAACGCGCCTTCATAGAAATCGAGCCGCGCGAAATCATCCGCGCTCAGCCCCCGCACCAGCAAGCCCTCGGCCTGCGCGCCATCGCGCGTCTCAATCGTGGGAAACGGGCCTTCGGCGGCGGCAGAGACTTGGTAGCCGGACAGATTGGCGGGGCTGAGATCAATCGCCTCGGCGGAGCGGCCAAGCACGATTTCCAACAGCGGCAGATGCCGCAGAGTGCCGTAGATAAAGAGATGTCGCATGGTGATCAGGGCCAACGGTTGTAAGCAAATTCGGTCAAAAGCCCTGCGATCATGCCGCCGACGACAAGTGCCACGCCGATGGGCACGGTGGTGATCATCAGGCCGAATTCCGCGCCGATCTGGAACACGGCGACGATGGCCTCGAAGGGATCGTCATAGCGGTTGCGCAGCGCCAGCCGGACCATCTCATTCGCCGCCTGCAAGAAGGTCGCCCAGAGCATCAGCACGAAGACACCGGCAAAACCGTTGTTGATCGCAGCCACGATGCCCCGGCCCGCGCGCCGGCCCATCACGCGCCAGCCCACGATCAGGCCAAGCACCACGTTAAGCGGCAGGAAATACCCGAAATCCGTGCTTTCCGGCATCAAAGGCACCACCATGCCCGACAGGACAAAGGCCAGCACGGCGAGTGAGATCGCCGCCATAAGTCGTGCACCAGTCGGCATTTTTCGGCTCCTTGCGGGGGCGGACCGCAGGGGCGGTCACACAGGTCGCCGTACCGTAATCTGCGTCACGTCGCAATTGCCACTGTCAAATGTCGCGGCACAGGAAGTGAGGTAAAAATTCCACATCCGGCGAAAGCGTTCGTCAAAGCCAAGCGCGGTGATCTGATCCCATTTCTCGTTAAAGGTCTCATGCCAACGGCGCAGGGTGATGTCATAGCTTTTGCCAAATTCGATCGACCGGTCGACCACCAGCCCTGCCCGCTCTACCTGCTCCCGCAGGATCGTGGGGCTGGGCAACATGCCGCCGCGGAAGATGTATTTTTGGATGAAATCCACTCCGCGTTTATAGACCTCCCAACGGCGGTCGGCGACGGTGATGATCTGCAAGGTCGCGGCGCGGCCCGGTTTCAGACGTTGGTGCAGCGTGTCGAAATAGACCGGCCAGTATTTCTCGCCCACCGCCTCGAACATCTCGATGCTGGCGATGCCATCATAGCTCTCGGTCTCGTCGCGGTAGTCTTGCAGTTTGAAGGTCACGCGGTCCGAGAGGCCCGCCTTGGCGATCCGCTCCTGCGCGTAGTTGAACTGCTCTTGGCTGATGGTCAGCGCGGTCACTTTCAGCCCGCGTTCGGCGGCGGCATATTCCGCAAAACCGCCCCAGCCGCAGCCGATTTCCAAGACATGATCGCCGGGCTCCACACCCATCTGATCGACCATGGACTTGTATTTCGCCCGCTGCGCGGCCTCCAGCGATTGCTGGGCGTCGCCCTCGAAAATGGCCGAAGAATAGGTCATCGTATCATCCAGCCAGAGGCTGTAGAACGCATTGCCCAGATCGTAGTGATAGCTGATATTGCGCTTGGCCTGTTTGCGGTTGTTGCGCTGAAGCCAGAAGCGGAACTTCTCGAACTGACGCAGCAGCCCTTGGCCGGGGAAACCGTCATAGACCGTCTCATTCCCCGCATGAACCAAATCCATGAAGGCTTGCAGGTCCGGTGTCGACCACCACTCGTCCAGATAGGCGTCGCAAAAGCCCAGATCGCCCTCGCGGATCAACCGTGCGAAAAGGTCATCGTTATGGATATGCAGTTCTGCCACCGGGCCGGGCTTGGCCCCTTCGGCGCGGAACACGCGGCCATCAGGCAGGACAAAGTCCACCCGCCCATGCTGCATTTCCTGCGCCATGGCGAAGACCTGCGGGAAATAGCGCGGCAGACCTTTCTGCCCCTCGGTGGTCGTAAGCTTCATACCTCGGTTCCGTTCTTGTTCTTGACGCCTACTGTAACCGCAGGCTGCTGTTTCGCAAAAAGTTAAAAGTCGCGGTTGCGATAGGCATCGAGCGCCCGTTCCCGCCCCTCTGACAGATCGATGATCGGATCGGGGTAATCGTCCTCCGGGCTCCGGCCCCAGCTGCGTGGGATCGCGTCGAAATAGGCCAGCGCCTCGTCACTCGGTTTCGCGCGGCCCTCGGCGATCCAACGGCGGGTGTAGTCGCGCCCCTTGTCGAAACGATCAAGCTGGGTCTCGGGGTTGAAAATGCGAAAGAAGGGCGTCGCATCGGGGCCGGATCCTGCGGCCCATTGCCAGCCCATCGCGTTATTGGCCGGATCCCAATCGATCAGATGCTCTTCGAACCACTTTTGCCCAATCCGCCAATGGCACATCAGATGTTTCGTCAGATAGCTTGCCACGATCATCCGGCCCCGGTTGTGCATCCGGCCCGTCACCTGCAACTCGCGCATGGCCGCATCGACGAAGGGCACCCCGGTGCGCCCCTGTTTCCACGCCAGCACCTCGGCGCGGCGCTCGTCTTCGTTCCATGGGAAAGCCTGCCATTCCTCGCGCCAGTTTTGGTCAAGGATGCGCGGCGTGTGATACATCAGGTGATAGGCAAACTCGCGCCATGCGAGTTCCTTGAGGAAGGTCTCAGCCCCGCGCTTGCCCTCCTGCATGGCCCGCTGGCCCGCGTGCCAACACTGGGCCGGGCTGATCTCACCCAATGACAGGTTTTCCGACAAGGCCGAGGTGCCATCCTCGCCCGGCAGGTCGCGGCTTTCGTCGTAGCCTTCGACGATATGGGCCATGAATGAGCCAAGCCGGGCCTGTGCCGCGGCCTCCCCCAGACGCACATAGGGGCGCACCACATCGCGCCCGCGCTGCATCAGGGCGTCCATTCGCCAATCGTCGAGCGCGGCGCTCTCGGGCCAGCTTTGCGGGGCTGGGATGTCGCTCGGTGTGGCCAAGGGGGGCGCCACATCGCGGCCCCGGACCGCCTTCCAATAGGGGGTAAAGACTTTGTAAAAGCCGCCGGTCTTGGTCTCAACCGTCAAAGGCTCGAACATCAAATGCCCGGCAAAGCTACAGGCCTCGACCCCATCGTCCTTTAGCGTCTCTTTGACCTTGGCGTCGCGGTCGATCGCGGCGGGATCGTAAAGGCGGCTCCAATAGACCGCCCCCGCGCCGGTTGTTTCGATCACCTCGCGCAGCACCTCAAGCGCATCGCCGCGACGCAGGATCAGGCGACTGCCCTTCTCGGCCAAAGTCTCCCCAAGACAGCCCAAGGCCAGCCCGAGGCGGAATTTCGGCGCCGCGCCCAAGGCCTCTGATTGTGCATCGTGGATGAACAGCGGGATCACCGGACGGCCCGACTGGCGGGCCGCCGTTAGGGCGGGATGGTCGCTCAGCCGCAGATCGCGGCGGAACCACATGATAATCGGGGAATTGTCGCTCACGTTCGGGGTCTTGCTCCTGCACTTGTCCCGAAACATAGCGCCCCTGCGCCGGGGTCAAGGATCAGAGCAGATCATCCAGCGCGTTCAGCAGTTTGTCCATTTCATCCTGCGTCGTGTAATGGGTAAAGCTGAGCCGGAGCACGCCTTTGGCCTCATCTACCCCCATCGCACCAAGCGCCCGGCCTGCGTAGAAGGTGCCACCCCCTGCCATGATGCCGCGCGCGGCTAGTGCCTGCGCCATCTCGACCCCCGGTCGATCAAGCGCCAATGCCACCGTGGGCGCGCGGGTTGCCGCATCGGTGGGGCCGATGACCCGCACCGAGTTGCGCGCCGCCATGGCATCCAGCAGCGGTTGCAACAAAGCCGTCTCATGGGCGCGCATCGCGTCATGCACAGCGACACCGCGCGCCGTGGCCCCGGCAGTGCCGCCGATATGGTGGGCGTGGAAAGCATCGATATAATCCGCCATGCCCGCGCTGGCTGCGATCTGCGCGTGATCCGGCCCGGCGGGGGTGAAACGTTTGTAAAGCACGTCCCCGTTGAAGTGATGCGCTTGGTTCGGCAGCAGTTCGGCCAGCGCCCGGCGGATGACCATGACACCCTGATGCGGCCCGAAGGTCTTATAAGCTGAGAAGAGGTAGATATCCGGCCCCAGCACCCCGACATCGGCAAAGCCATGCGGCGCATAGGAGACGCCATCGACGCAGACGAAAGCACCGGCGGCATGGGCCAGCGCCGTGATCTCGGTCACCGGGTTGATCTCGCCCACCACGTTTGAGCAATGCGGGAAGCAGACCAGCCGGACATTCTCGTCCAAAAGTTCTTCGAGCTTTGCCGGATCGAGATGCCCGGTGTCAGGGTCGATCTGCCATTCGCGGATCTCGATCCCCCGCTCGGCCAGCCGGCGCCACGGGCCGGTATTGGCCTCATGGTCTTGATTGGTCACGACGATCGCCTCACACCGGGCTGCATCATCTGGCCGAAAGCCTGCGCCAGCACATAGGTGTTCTGCGTGGTGGAGGGGCCAAAGCTCAGCTCCTCCGGCGTCACGCCAAGGATCGCGGCCATGCGGGTGCGGGCTTCGTCCATCTCCTCCCCACCAAGGCGGCTGGCCTCATAGGCGCCGTAGGGCTGCACCTTTCGCTGGGTGTAGAAGCGATGCAGCCGGTCGATCACTTGGCGGCAGGTGTAAGACCCACCGGCGTTCTCAAAGAAAGCCTGCCCCTGAAGGCTCGGCTCGGCGAAAGCGGGAAATTGGGCGCGGACCCATTCGGAATCAATATGCATGGCGCGAAGGTTGACCGCAGCGCGGCCGAGGTCAAGCGCCCAAAGAAAACGGCGACCCCGAAGGGCCGCCGTCATCCGTTTTACAAAGGCTGTGCAGGTTAGCGAATTTTACGCTCGTCCTGCAGACCGCGGAAGATGCAGAAGCACATGAAGAGCAGCAGCAGCGTGAACAGCAAACCGGTGGAAATCACCATGGATTGCAGCGCCGCGAGGCCCCCGCCGATCAACAGCGCGATGGCCACGGCACCCTCAAAGATGCACCAGAACACCCGCTGCGGCACCGGCGCATCGACCTTGCCGCCTGCGGTGATCGTGTCGATCACAAGCGACCCGGAGTCGGACGAGGTGACGAAGAACACCACCACCAGCACGATGCCGATGAAAGAGGTGATCGAAGCCAGCGGCAGCGCGTCGAGCATTTTGAACAGCTGCAACGGCAGGGCCGCATCTTGGGCCGAGGTGTAGCCGTCGTTCAGCACCTGATGGATCGCGGTGCCGCCAAAGATCGACATCCAGAGCACGCAAACCAGCGAGGGGATCAGCAGCACGCAGATCACGAATTCCCGCACGGTACGGCCCCGGCTCACGCGGGCGATGAACATGCCGACGAAGGGTGACCAACTGATCCACCATGCCCAGTAGAAGGCCGTCCAGCCCTGCGAGAAGTTCACGTCTTCACGGCCAAACGGGTTTGCCAGTGCGGGCAGGTATTCGATATAGGCCACCAGCGAGTCCCAGAAGAAGGACAGCAAGAAGATCGTCGGCCCAACAAAGAGCGTGAAGAGCGCCAGCAAGGCGGCCAGCCCCATGTTGATCTCACTCAGCACCTTCACACCGCCATCAAGACCGCGCAGAACCGAGACCAGCGCCACGGCGGTGATCAAGGAGATCAGCACGACTTCGGAGGTGGTGCCGGTTGGGATGCCGAACAATTCGTTCAGACCCGCGTTCGCCTGCGTGGCCCCCAGACCGAGCGACGTCGCCAGACCAAACAGCGTGGCGAAAACAGCGATGGTGTCGATGATATGCCCGGGCCAGCCCCAAACACGTTCGCCCAGAACCGGGTAAAAGGCCGAACGGATCGTCAGCGGCAGACCTTTGTTATAGGTAAACAACGCCAGCGCCAGCGCGACGATGGCATAGATCGCCCAAGGGTGCAGGCCCCAGTGATAGATCGTCGCCGCCATGCCAAGGCGCAGCGAACCAGCCTCGTCACCCGTGGCGGCACCCAAGGGGGCCCAGTCGGTGCGCAACCCGTTCTCTGTCGTGATCTCGCCCATGGAGGTCGAGAAATGGGTTAAAGGCTCGGACACGCCGTAGAACATCAGGCCAATGCCCATGCCCGCCGCGAAAAGCATCGCGAACCAGCCCAGATAGGTATAATCCGCGACCGCTTCATTGCCGCCAAGGCGGACACTGCCAAAGGGCGTGACGATCAGCAAAAGTGCAAAAATCACCACCAAGTCGGCAGAGCCGATCAGGAACCAGTCGAAGTTCTTCGTGGTAAAGTTGAACATGGCCGAGAAGATTGCGGCGGCCTGTTCCGGCAATGCGATGGTGTAGAACACGAAGACCACGACCGCGATCCCCGAGATTAGAAAGACCGGGTTGTGAATATCCAGCCCGAACGGCCCGATCTGCCGTTCGATATTGTCCTGACCGATCTCATAATCGGTATCGATCACATCCGCCTTGCCCTCAGGCTCGGGGATGCCGTGCGAATTGGTATCGCTCATTATCTGTTCCCTCTTTGATGACAGATTGCCGCGCAGAACGCGGCGTTCTGTTTTTTTCATCCGTGCGCAACAGGATAGGGGCTTGCGGCCATTGGGCAAGCCATTGTGGCCAAGCCCCCTTGGAAACTTGGCTAAAACGACCGTTTCGGTATCTGCTGCGACGTAAGTTTGGGGGGACTACCCTGTCCCGAGCGCGGCTGCAATCGCATCGGCCTGTTCGCGAATCCGGTCCATGTCGCCTTGGACACCGGGCGGGCGCAGCTTATCGCCCTCATGCCGAGGCAGGATGTGGTAGTGGAGGTGAAAGACCTCTTGCCCGCCCGCAGCCTCGTTAAACTGCTGCACCGTGATGCCATCGGCGCCAAAAGCGCGTAGGCAGGCATTGGCGACTTTCTGAACCGTCGCCAGACAATCCGCCAATTGTGCAGGGCTCGCGTCGAGCATGTTGCGGCAGGGCGACTTGGGGATCACCAGACAATGCCCTTCGGCGCGAGGCATGATGTCCATAAAACAATAGGTCTTGTCGTCTTCATAGACCTTAAAGCTGGGGATCTCTTTGCGCAGGATCTTGGCAAAGATATTGTCGTCGTCGTAGCTGGCCATCATGCTCTCCTTCTTGCGGTCGGGGCGGCGCGGACCATTAACCACACCGCCCCGCGCCGAGGCAATATCAAGCGTTTACGTCGACGACCACCCGGCCCTTGACCTGCCCTTTCAGGATGTCCGCCCCCAATTGCGGCAGGTCGCTGAGCCCAGCGGGTTGGACCATCGCTTCCAGCTTGTCCATCGGCAGGTCTTTGGCCACACGCTCCCATGCGCGCAGGCGGTTGTCATAGGGCTGCATGACGCTGTCGATGCCCAAGAGGTTCACGCCGCGCAGCAGGAAGGGGATCACCGTGGCAGGCAGGGCCGCACCGCCCGCAAGGCCCACGGCCGCCACGCTCGCCCCATATTCCATCTGACCCAGCACGCGGGCCAGCATCGCGCCGCCTACGGCATCGACACATCCGCCCCATGTCTCGCCCTCAAGGGGGCGTTTGACCGTCTCGTTGATCTCGTCCCGCGCAACGATCCGGGCCGCCCCAAGGCTTTTGAGGTAATCCTCGGTCTCGGGCCGCCCGGTGACCGCCGCCACTTCATAGCCGAGGTTGGCAAGGATCGCCGTGGCGACGGAGCCGACGCCCCCCGCAGCACCCGTGACCAGAACCGGGCCTTTCTTGATGCCGTGATCCTCAAGCGCCATGACGGCCAGCATCGCGGTGAAACCTGCCGTGCCCACGGCCATCGCTTGGCGCGTGTCCAGTCCTTCGGGCAGCGGCACCAGCCAATCGGCCTTGACCCGCGCCTTTTGCGCATAGCCGCCCCAATGCGCCTCGCCCACGCGCCAACCGGTCAACACCACCTTGTCGCCGGGCTTGTAACGGTCGTCATTCGAGGTCTCGACCGTGCCGGCGAAATCGATGCCCGGCACATGCGGATAGTTGCGGACCAAGCCACCACCCGGCCCGATGCATAGGCCGTCTTTGTAGTTCACGGTGGAATATTCGACCGCGACCGTCACCTCGGCCTCGGGCAGTTGGTCTTCGATGATCTGGGTGACCTCGGCCTTGGTCTTGCCTTCGTCATCCTTGTTTACAATCAGCGCATTAAAGCTCATCTTTCATCTCCTTTTCAGGTTTCAATCTAACGGACCTCAGGCCCAGTAACTTTCACGAACGGTCACGTCACGCTCGCCGTCGGGGGTGTGCGCCCGCAACCGCGTACCCGGGTCCCAATGGGTCATCCGCACCATTCCGATGGCGACATTCACGCCAAAGTCAGGGGACCAAACCGCCGAGGTCACCTGCCCCACACGCTTGTCGCCCGCCATCAAGGGCCAGACACGATCACAAAGCGGCACCGGATCGCCCGCGATCTCTAGGGGACGTATCTGTTGCACCGGCCCCTCTTTCGCCACCCGCAGCAGCGCATCTCTGCCGATACAGCCCATCGCCGCCTGCGTGTCGCAGAGCTTGCCAAGACCGCATTCGTGGGGCGTGTTGTCGTCGGTCATGTCATTGCCATAGCTCAACAATCCGCCCTCGATCCGCTCAATCAGGTTCGGACAGCCCGCCCGCACATCCAGATCGCGCCCCGCCTCGAAAAGCGTCTCCCAAAGCGGCATCGCGATATCGGCCCCTTCGGTGTAGATCTCGAAGCCGCCCTGTTTGGAGTAGCCGGAGCGCGCAACATTCATGGCGCGGCCTTGAAACTGGAACTCCCCGAAGCGGAAGAACTTCACTTCCCGCACCCCCGCACCAAAAACGCGTTCCATCAGGTCTTCGGCTTTCGGCCCCTGCACCGCCAGCAGGTTCACATCCGGCTCATCGACCAAAACATCAAGATGATAACCGTTGCATATTCCCTTGGCCCACAACAACAAATCGCTATCGGCGATGGAAATCCACCAACGATCCTCGGCCAGTTTCACCGCCACCGGATCGTTAAGCATCCCACCCGTCTCATCCACGATCGGCACATAGACACAGCGGCCCGGCGCCACATCGCGCAGGTCGCGGGGTGTCAGCATTTGCATCAGTCGGGAAGCATCGGGCCCGCGCAGTTCAACCTGTCTTTCGCATGCCACGTCCCAGACTTGCACGGCTTTCTTCAAGTGGTGATAATCCGCTTCGGTACTCTCAAATACGGTGGGCAGCAGCATCCGGTTGTAGACCGTATAGGCTTTCACACCCGCCGCCTCGACCCCGGCAGAGAATGGCGTGCGCCTGATCCGGCGCGAGGGAGAGAGTTCGGCCATCAGCCTTCCCCCGGCATGAAGATGAAATCGGTTACCGGCGCGTCACATCCTGCGCTGGTGAGCATGGCGTGCACTTGGCCGCGGTGATGGGTTTGGTGGTTGAAGAAGTGCACCACACATCCCGCCATTGGCTTGGAAACATCGCGTTGCAAGATGCCGGAATGCCACGTTAAATCGCGGTCTAGCATCGACTGGTCCAGCCCCGCCGCCCACTGAGAAATGGCAAGATCGCATTGAACTCGCGCCAAAACCCATGCGTCACCGGAGGGGCAAAGCTCGGTGTCTTTGCCTTCCGGTTTTGGCGCGGCAGGGTCGAACCGCGACAGCCAGAGTTGATCGCACCACAGAAGATGGTTCAGCGTGCCGAGGATGGAGCCGAAGAACGCCCCGCGATCCTGCGTTAACGATGCTTCATCCAAAGCCTGAACGACATTTGACAACTGTCTGTTTTGCCAAGCATTATAGCGCGCCATTTCCTTGGCATAGGCGGGGGTGATCACCGCGCCCCCTGCCAATCAATCGCGCAGACCTCAGCCGATTTACCGCCGAAATCCCAGACCCGGCCATAGTCGCGGACCTTGGATTTTACGCCACGCGCAGCCACGATATTCGGGCCCATCCAGTATTTCGAATTGGTGATCGTCACAGGCTCTCCCGGTTCGGCCCCGGCCAGCATCTCGATCTCGCCGTTGATCTTTCGGCCAATGTTGATGACCCGGCGGTTGCCGTCGCGAATGATTTCGACCGGGGCGCGTTCGGCGCCGATGATCTCACTCACCAACATGGTGAACAGTCCCGTGGTGCCGCCGGCAGCGCCTGAGAAGATTTGCAGCAACCCGTCATAGGCCGCCTCGCTCGCGCGGTCGTCCACATAGGCGGCGACCTTCCAATTTCCCTCGCCCATGCGGCCCGGAATGTCGACCAACAACCCGACGTTCAGGCCGGCCAAATCCTCCCCCTCGAAATGGCCCTCGTCGATCACGATGCCCATCCATGCATGGCAGTGGCCTTCGGTCGGCAGATGCGCGCCAAGGCTGACCACGCAGGGGCAGAAGACATCGCAAGAGCAGTTCAGGAAAAGCTCGCCCTTGATCGCCCAATTGGCGGGTGTCATCTCTCTGTTTGGCATATCATCCTCCTGTGATCACGGGCCAACCCGCCACGACTCCTGCGCCGAGGATTAGGGAGAAACCCATTGGTTTTGTTACGTAATGCCCGATCTGGGGCAGTTTTTCGATGACCATGAAAAGCGTGGCCAGCCCCATCCAAGCAAGGTTCATGACCCCGCCGGCAAAGCCCAGAAGCATAAAGCCCCAGCAGCAGCCCGCGCAAAAGGCACCGAGGCCCAGCCCCATGCGAAAACCGCCCGCGGCGCCGGGGCGCCAGTGGCCCATGAAATACATCATCGGAGAGTGGCAGACCCCGTGGCAAATCTCCTTGGCGCGGGTAAATTGGAAGAGTCCTACAGCCAAAAGCAGCGCCGCCGCCGTCCAACGCGATTTGGCGATGCCGAGCATGTCGATGACGCCGCCGTGCAGCAGCATCAGTTGCAAACCCGCGATCCCCGCCGCGAAGATCAACCAGACTGCGAGGTAGCCTGCAAGCACCGCCAGCCAGCCCGCGCGCTTGCCATTGGCCGAAGTCATAAGGTCTTCATAGGCGCGTAGCGTTGGCACCATGGTCGGGACCATCATCGCCGCCATCATCGCGCCCCACATCACGAACAGTGGAAAGAAACGCGCCATGGGCATATACATATCCATGCCCGGATCCATCTGCCGCATACGTTCGCCCATGGCCCCGGGGCGGCCCAGCAGATCGAGATCCATCTGCATCGCCATGCTGTACATCATCCACCAAGCGGCGAGAATTAGGGCGAAAAACCCCAGCCATAGTGTTGATCGTACCATCCCGGTCATCACCGCCCTCCCCTGCGTGCTCTTGTAGATTTAATGTCAGACAATTAAAGTCCTCGCAAACACTAATTGTAAGACATATGAAAATCGACCCAAGCAACCCCGCCGATCTATCGGCCCAGATCGCCACGGCCATTCGCGACGCCATCATCGGCGGGCATCTGATCGTCGACCAGCGTCTGCCCTCCGAGGCGGAGCTGGCCGAGCAGTTCGAGGTTTCCCGCCCCACGGTGCGCGAGGCGCTCAAGCGTCTGGCCGCGCAATCGCTGATCCGCACGCAGCGCGGAGCCACGGGGGGTGCTTTCGTTAACCGCCTGAGCTTTCCGGATGCCTACGCGCAGCAGATCACCACATCGACTCTGCTTCTGTCGATGAACGCGGTGAGCTTTGAGACCGCCTGCGAGGCCCGCTTTGCATTGGAGCGCGCTTGCGCGCCGTTATCGGCAGAGCGCCGGACGGCGGATCACCTTGCTACCATGCGCGCCGAAATTCACCGGCAGGCGCAACCGGGCCTCACGGACGAGGCCTTTTGCGCGTCCGACGTCGCCTTCCACCGGGCGTTGGTCGATGGCGCGGGCAATCCGGTGCTGAGCTACCAACTCGCGGGCGCGGTCGAAGCCATGCAAACTTTGATGAATATGATCACCTTCACCGCGCGGGATCGCGCACGGATCGTGGCTCTGCATCAAGAGATCGCGGATGCGGTAGAGGCCCATGACGACAGGGCGGTGACGGCAGGGCTGACCGCGCTGGAGGCCGAGACGCAACAGCTTGCCCAAAGCGTTTTCGCCGCGCGTGCGGCGCGGAATGCCGAAGTTGCGGGCAGACGCTAGGTTGGGCCATATAAACAACGCGATACGCTCTTATCTTGACGTGAAAAATTCACCGCATCCCACCCCTTGCAATTCGCCCATGGCGGCCCTACTTTAATCACGTCCTTCGGGACTATGGACATAAACGCGCTCGTAATAAGCGGTTCGGACCCGGGGGCGGTACCCGGCGGCTCCACCAAACATCCTTCATTTGGGGATCATGGGGCCGAAATAGGATCGACGAACGTCTAAAGGGGTTGCTTTGTCTCGGTGAGATACCACCGTTATCGGTTCAAACTGTACAATTGCAAATGACAATCGTGCTCCAGTTGCGATGGCCGCGTAAGCGGTTTTAGCGACTGAAATCTTAAGTCCTTAGGCCTTGCAGCTTAAGGCGGGGTTCGCAGGTACCTGGCAACAGAAACCTGCACTTTTCCCTTCCATTCCATACCCGTTAGACGGCGCTCTTGCATTAACTTGACCGCGCTTTTCTCTGGCCCTATCCGTGACGCAGCGAAGCCGTGGTGGCTTTGATGACGCAGGATGGCCCCGATGACCCCGCCCAGTTGGCCCGATATGTTTCGCGTGTTTGGCCGGATCGGGTTGATGTCCTTCGGCGGCCCCGCAGCCCAAATCGCCGTGATGCACCGCGAGCTGGTCGAGCATCGCCCGTGGTTGAGCGAGCAGACCTACCTGCGGGCCCTTTCGCTCTGTATGCTGTTGCCCGGACCGGAGGCGATGCAGCTGGCGACCTATGCAGGCTGGCGCCTGCGCGGCGTTGCGGGCGGGCTGTTGGGGGGGCTGCTTTTCGTCGTGCCGGGTGCGGTCTTCATCGCCGCACTCGCGCTGCTTTATGCGTGGTATGGGCAGATGCCCTTGGTACAAACGGCCTTTCTGGGCATCAAGGCCACTGTTATTATCGTGGTATTCCAAGCGCTTCTGAAGGTTTCTTCAAAGGCGCTTCACGGGCGTCTCGGCTGGGCGCTGGCCTTTGGGTCTTTCATCGCGCTCTTCGTGCTGGGCCTGCCGTTTCCGCTGATCATTCTGGCGGCCGGGGCCATTGGGATGCTGACCCGAAGCCCGACGCCCGAGACCGAAGCCGCCGACCTGCCCCCGGCGCATAGCCTGCGTACCCTGCTCATCTGGGGTGGTCTCTGGGCCGCGCCGCTTCTGTTCCTTGCCTTCATGGGCGACGACTTTCTGCTGCAACTGGGTCTGTTCTTTTCCAGGCTGGCCGTGGTGACCTTCGGCGGGGCCTATGCGGTGCTGGCTTATATGACCCAGACCGTGGCGCAGGATTTCGGCTGGATCGAGACCGATCAGATGATCGACGCGCTCGGCTTGGCTGAGACGACGCCGGGCCCGCTGATCCTTGTGACGCAATTCGTCGGGATGCTGGCGGGATTTGCGCAAAGCGGCCCCGCGGGGGCGATGGCTGCCGGGCTGCTGGCGCTTTGGGTCACTTTCACGCCCTGTTTTCTGTGGATTTTCCTTGCGGGCCCGTATCTTGGGGCGCTCTCTGAACAGCCGCGTATTGAAGGCGCGCTGAGGGCGATCACGGCGGCTGTGGTGGGGGTCATCGCCAATCTCTCGGTCTGGTTTGCGCTGCATGTGCTGTTTGACCGGGTGGGCGCTGATGGCCCGCTCGCCCTGCCCCTGCCCGTTTGGAACAGTTTCAACCCCATGGCCGCCGCGCTCACCCTCTTGGCGGCCGTGCTGATGCTGGCGCTCAAGCGTGGGTTTGTCCTCACGATGGTCCTGCTCCCCATGCTGGCGCTGATCCTTCACGCGATTTAGCGCGGGACCCCCTTTCACTCGCCCCTGAATGGGGTATGCTTACCCCTGCCCAACGCCCGGACCGGAGAGAAGAATGAGCCGCAGCATTGATTACGGCAACCTGATGCACGAAGCCATGCGGGGCCTGATCCGCAGGGTCTTGCAAGACGTATCGGATAAGGGACTGCCGGGGAATCACCACTTCTTCATCACCTTCGACACCTCGCATCCGGATGCGGAATTGGCCGATTGGCTGTCCGACCGTTATCCCGATGAGATGACCGTGGTGATGCAGCATTGGTACGACGGCCTTGATGTGGGTGAAGACGGTTTCGCTATCACGCTGAATTTCGGCGATGCGCCAGAGCCGCTTTATATTCCTTACGACGCGATCCGCACCTTCGTGGACCCTTCGGTTGAGTTCGGCCTGCGGTTCGAACAGCAAGAGACCGAAGAGGAAGACGTGGCGGAGGATGAGGTCACGCTCGACCAGACGGATGAGGCAGAGTTGGAAGTCGCGGAAGAGCCGGTCAAAGATGCCGAGATCGTCTCGCTCGATTCCTTTCGGAAGTAGCGCCGGAATGGCCGTTAGCGCCATCCCCGCATTGCGCAGCGCGTAAGGCGCAGGTACACCGCTGGACAACGATAAGTCACAGCAGGAGCCGCAGAATGGCCGATACCCGCACCGAAACCGACAGCTTTGGTCCGCTCGAAGTCCCCGCCGATAAATACTGGGGCGCGCAGACGCAGCGTTCGATCATGAACTTCCCGATTGGCTGGGAAAAGCAGCCCATCGCCATCGTGCGCGCGCTCGGCGTGATCAAGAAGGCCTGCGCGCAGGCGAATGTGGCGCAGGGCTCGCTGGACGAGGAACGCGGTCGCGCGATCATTCAAGCCGCCGGAGAGGTCTTCGAGGGCAAGTTCGACGACAACTTCCCGCTGGTGGTCTGGCAGACCGGTTCCGGCACCCAGTCGAACATGAACGCCAACGAGGTCATCGCCAACCGCGCGATCGAGGTCATGGGCGGCACCATCGGCTCCAAGGATCCGGTGCACCCGAACGATCACTGCAACATGGGCCAGTCGTCGAACGACACCTTCCCCACCGCCATGCATATCGCCACCGCGATGACGGCGCGTGACGTGCTGCTGCCGGGGCTGGAGAAGCTGCACGGCGCGTTGCAGAAGAAGGTCGAAGAATTCGACGGAATCATCAAGATTGGCCGCACCCATACGCAGGACGCGACACCGCTCACGCTGTCTCAGGAATTCTCGGGCTATACCCATCAGGTCGCTATGGGCATTGCCCGTGTGCGCGACGCGCTTGGCCGTATCTATGAGCTGGCACAGGGCGGCACCGCCGTGGGCACCGGGCTGAACACCAAACAGGGCTGGGCGGAGACTGTGGCGCATAACATGGCCGAGATCACCGGCCTGCCCTTCGTCACAGCGCCCAACAAGTTCGAAGCGCTGGCTGCCCATGACGCGATGGTCGAGATCTCCGGCGCGCTGAAGACCGTGTCGGCCTCGCTGTTCAAAATTGCCAATGACATCCGCCTTCTGGGCTCCGGCCCGCGCTGCGGTCTGGGCGAATTGATCCTGCCCGAGAACGAGCCCGGCTCTTCGATCATGCCGGGCAAGGTAAACCCGACCCAATGCGAGGCGCTGACGCAGGTCTGTGCCCATGTCATGGGCAATGATGCCGCCGTGGGCTTCGCCGGATCGCAGGGGCATTTCGAGCTTAACGTCTACAAGCCGATGATGGCCTATAACGTGTTGCAATCCATGCAACTGTTGGGCGATGCGGCCTCGGCCTTTACCGACAATCTGGTGGATGGCCTCAAGGCTGATGCGGACCGGATCGAGAAGCTGATGCGCGAGTCGCTGATGCTGGTCACCGCGCTGGCCCCCGAGATCGGTTATGACAATGCCACCAAGGTCGCCAAGACCGCGCATAAGAACGGCACCACGTTGAAGGAAGAGGCGATTGCCTTGGGCTTCGTCGATGCCGAGACCTTCGAGCGTGTGGTGCGCCCCGAGAACATGATCGGCCCGAAATGAGCCAGCCCATCAACCTGAACAAGGCGAGAAAGGCACGCGATCTTGCGGCCCGCCGCGCTCAGGCGGATGAGAATGCGCTGCGCTTTGGCCGTAGCAAAGCTGAGAAGGAGGCGGCGCGCAAAAGCGCCGCCCAAGCCAAGGCCACGCTCGATGCGCATAAGCGCGAGACATGAGCGCACGGCCCCGCAAACATTCGGTGACCCTAAGGGGCCACCGGACATCGATCTCCCTCGAAGACGAATTCTGGGATGAGTTCCGCGCCATCGCCGCCGCGCGGGGCATGCCGATCAACGCATTGGTGGCCGAGATCGACGCCGCCCGTGGGCTGGACATCGGGCTGGCCGGGGCGATCCGCTTGTTTGTGCTGCGGTCGTTAAAGGAACGTTTACCAAAAGCGGATTAGCGTCCGGCCATGACTTTGGCCTCTCCCCTTTCGCCACAGGCGTGGCTCCACAGCCTCTTTGCCTCGCGCGCCGCGATCAGCGGTCAGGTGATCCGGCGCAAAGCGCGGGATATCGAGAAATTCGTCGGACGCCGGGCATTCGAAGCGGAATTGAAGCGCCGTGGGTATCAAGCGGTGGAAAACGCCGGACAGGTCATCATATTTTGCCATCGTGAACCCATCCGGCGGATCGTGTAGCCGTTTTCTTTAAAAGAAAACGGCTTCGGAATTTTCAAAAAATTCCGTTTAGCAAATCGAGGCTTGGTAGATTTTCTCGATGTTCTGCCCAAGCGCCGTGTTGAACTCGGCGTCCGTCATCTTAACGTTCAGCCTTTCGGTCAAAGCGCGGGAGAAGCTGGCGATCATGGTCCGGTTCTTGCCCAGCCGTTCGCAGGCTTCCGCCGTGGAATAGCCACCCGACAGCGCCACGACGCGCAGCACATTGGCATGCTCGGCAAGATCGTCATAGAGACCGGCCTTTTCGGGGATCGTCAGTTTCAGCATCACCATCTCACCTTCGGGCAGCGCCTTCAGATGCTTCTCGATCTCACCGTGCAGAATTTCTTCGGCCTCGGCCTTGCTCTCGGAGTTGATGTTCACCTCGGGCTCGATGATCGGCACGAGACCGGCGGCACAGACCTGTTTGGCCAGTTCGAACTGCTGCGCCACCACGGCGGCGATGCCGTTTTCATTGGCCTCATGAATGACAGAGCGTTCCTTGGTGCCGAAGATGCCGTGTTTCACGGCACGGGCCAGCAGGTCGTCGATCTCCATGATCGGCTTCATCATCTGCACGCCGTTATTGGTCTCTTCCAGACCCTTGTCGATCTTCAGGAAAGGCACCACGCCGCGGTCTTCCCAGAGCAGCTGCGCGACCGGCTTGCCGTTGATCGTGTCATCCATCGTGCGCTCGAAAAGGATCGCGCCAATCACTTTTTCAGAGGTGAAATCATCGGCCAAGATGATCCGCGCCCGCATGTCATGGACGGCTTTGAACATCTCTTCGTCGCCGTTGTAGTCCGACGGTTCCACGCCATAGAGGCTCAGCGCCTTGGGGGTGGAGCCACCCGATTGATCAAGCGCCGCGATGAAGCCCTTGCCGCTGTCCATTTGCTCAAGTTGCGCCTTGTCGTAGCCCATGTCACCCAGGTCCTATTTTGATTCCGTTCGCTGCGTTTCTAATTGAAACGCAAAGCCGATGATAGCAGCTAGCGTCTTGATAGCGCTAACCAAATGCCCTTATCTGAACGGACGGTCAAATGTGCGACAGGCACTGGCACGCGGCCCGGTTGGGCCGTCACGCGGAAGTCGCGCAGGATGCGCGACAGGATCAGCGGCCCCTCGACCATGGCAAAGCCCGCCCCCGTGCAGACCCGCGGCCCGGCGGAGAATGGGATGAAAGCGTCGCGCTGGCACTGTTTGCCATTCTCGGTCTGCCAGCGGGTCGGGTCAAAGCCGTCGGGGTTCTCCCAAAGCCGTTCGTGGCGGTGCAGATGCCACGGGCTGAGCACCAGTTGCGCGCCCTGTTTCACCTGTCGGTCACGGAAGTGTTCGGGGCAGCGGTTCTCGCGCACCATCATCGGCACGGGCGGGTAAAGGCGCAGCGTTTCGCGAAAAACATCGCGGCTGAGCTTTAGTTTCGACACCACCGCGAAATCGCAGGTCTCAAGCGCCTGCGCCTCTTCCGCCAGTCGCTCTTGCCACGCGGGATGGGTGGCCATCAAGTATAGCGCCCAAGCGAGGGCCGAGGCGCTGGTCTCATGCCCTGCAAGAAAGAAGATCGCGACCTGATCGACCATTTCTTGGGTGTCGAAGCGCTCTCCGGTTTCGGGATCGGCTTGGGTCATGATCTTGGTGGCAAGATCGTCGGGCGCGGTGCCCGCCTCGATCTGCGCCATGCGCGCGCGGGTCAGATCGGTGATCAGCGTCCTGATCCGCGCCGCACTGGCCCGCGTGTCGCGGCGAAACAGGCGCGGCATCCAGCGCGGCAGCGGCAAAAGCGCCCCGAGGTTCAGGATCGGCTGGCTACGCTGGTAATTGCGAAACTCGTCAAAAACCGCGCGGGCGACCTCATGTTCGATCGGCAGCGAAAACAGCGTGCGAAAGATCACATCGGCGGCGGCGTGGCTTGTCTCAGCCTCGATCTCGACCACCTGGTCCGCCTTGGAGTCCAGCCGTGCCGCAGCCGCCTCTGCCGCGTCCCACATGGCGGGAAAAGTCTCACGCAGCCGCCCGCCCTCGAAGGCTGGGTCGATGATGCGGCGCTGGCGTTTCCATGTCTCGCCATTGGTCAGAAAGACTGAGTTGCCCAAGAGGGGCCGCAGCCCCTCGCCGATACGGTCGGATTTCGGGAAATCCTCGGGCCGGTCCTTCAACACGGTTTTCACCAGTTCGGGCTGGTTCATCAGGTAGCTGCGAAAAAACGGCGTTTTGAACTCCGCCATCCACGCGCGGTAAAGCCGCGCCGGCTGGGCCGAGAGGATGTCGGCGCGAAACAGTTTGGCATAGCGCCAGAGCGAGACGCGGTCGGGCCGCGCGGGTGGTTTGGGCGGTTGGCTCATGCGGCGACGGAGGTGTATTTGCTGACCGCGTGGTCGATCCGCGATTTCGATGCAGGCCGCCCGTCATAGCGTGCGGCGAGCGTCTGGGGCCCGGCGGTAATCTGAAAGTAATCATAGTCACGCGGCCGGTCGAAGGCACAAAGATACTGGAAATGCAGTCGGAAGAACCGCCAGCGCAGTGCCTTCCACCGCGCGGGGCTAAGCGTTTGCGTGAAGGCGGCGGAGAAGACCAGCGGCCAACGCTTCCCTTCGGGCGCGACGCCGGACACCGACACCGGATCGCAAAGCGCAAAGGCGCAGCCATCGCCCGGGGCGGTGACATCGACCCAAGCCAATTCATCACGCGCCGAGAGATAGCGCAGATCGCTGCGCAACCGCTCGGCCCGGGGCAGGAAAGACACCATTGGCACCACCTGCCCCAGCGTGAGGAAACCCAGAGCAGGCCCGCTTTCGGCCACCCTGCCCGACCGGATCAGATCGGCCAGCACAGATACCCCCAGATGCGCGCCCGAGGAATGGCCGACGACCAAGACCTCGTCGACATCATCAGTCAGCGCAGCGGCGATGGCATCGGCAAAGGTCGCCATACGCGCCTCAAGCTGCGGTGGATTCGCGCCCTTGGTGGCGGCGGAATAGGCGTAGTCATGCATGAGGTAATAGGCGAAAAACTTGCCGTCCTTCTTTTTGAACCAGCGCAGCAGGGCAATGCCCAACCCCATGCCCAGTGCCGCGAAGGCGAGCCGCGCGGCCCAATGATCGCTGAGCATGCCGAGAAGGCCATAGCTCAACAGGCCAAGCGCCACCGCCAGCAGCGCCTGCGCGATCAACATGCCAACGGGGTAGAGTGCGGCGATCACCGGCCCCTTGCGCAGCCGCATGAGCCGCCAAAGCGCGCCCGATCCGATGTAGACCCAAGCGGTGCGCAGCAATTGCCAATAGGTCGCGGGGATCGAACTGCTCATGCTTTCGCGCACGATGTCGGACCAGACCAGAACCTCGACCTGCGCGCTCACCCGCTGCCCGTCGATCTCAGCATCCACCTGCCAGCCGTAATTGCCGCGGCCCGCCTTCGGCTTCAGCCCGATCTCATAGCCCGAGATCGCCGCCTGCGCGGCGCCTTCCTTGCGGTACAGCTCGCGGTAGCGGCGCGGGTGAATCGGATCGTAGCCGGGGATGTAGAACACCCGGCGCGTTTTCACCGTCTTTCCCTGCGCTTTGCTTACCATGCCCGCCCTCTTCTTCGGCATAGTCTAGCCGTAATTCGGGGCGAGAATAAGGCTTAACCCACGGTTGCGAGGATCGGGAAGGTTTCGAGCAGCCAGAAGGAGAAGGCGGTGAAGGCACCGGTCAGCAAGGCTAGCCCGACGAGTACGAGAAGCCCCCCCATGATCCGCTCAATCAGCTTCATATGCGGTTTGATCCGGTTCATCAGCGTCATGGCGCGGGTGATGAACATCGCGGCCAGCAGGAACGGGATCCCCAGCCCTGCCGCATAGACGCCCAGCAAAAGGGTACCGCGAGAGACGGAAGCCTCGCTCGCCGCGAGCGACAGGATCGCGCCGAGCTGCGGGCCGATGCAGGGCGTCCAGCCAAAGGCGAAAGCCAGCCCCAGAACATAGGCGCCAAAGCTGGAGCCGCCCTTATCGCCCGCGTCCAACCGCGCCTCTTGGTCCAGAAACGGAATGCGGAAGAGGCCAATGAAATGCAGGCCAAAGACGATGATCACCACGCCGGAAATCTTAGCGAAAAGCGCCTGATTCTGGAGAAAGAACATCCCAAAGGCCGAGGCGGTGAAGCCCAAGAGCACGAAGACGGTGCTTAGCCCCAGCACGAAGAACAGCGCCGCCACCACCGCCCGCCGCCGCGCGCTGGATTGGCTCGACATGTCATTAATCGACACGCCCCCCATATAGGCCAGATAGGGCGGCACGATGGGCAGCACGCAGGGCGACAGGAAGCTGAAAATCCCGGCGACAAGGGCGATGGTCATGGCCGGCAGTATCCCGGCGTCGAGGAGGCTTATTTCAAACATGACCGACTCCTAGACCGACATGGCCCCGGCGTCACCTGTCATATTGTCACAAGATCGTGGACCTCGGGACCGGCTTGGCTTAACTGATCTTATGAAGATCGAAAAACTGGATGCAACGGGGCTTCTCTGCCCCCTGCCCGTGCTGAAAGCACGCAAACGACTGGCCGCGCTGGCGCCGGGCGATCAGCTTCACATGACGGCGGATGACCCCGCCGCCGTGATCGACGTGCCGCATTTCTGTGCCGAGGCGGGCCATCAGCTGACCGAAACCCGGACCGAGGGCGCGGCTGAGCTTTACATCATCACCAAGGGCGGCTGAGCGGGCGCGGTCGCGCCGTCTTTCTTACCCTATCGCCAAACTGAAAACGGCGGGCCTGAGAGCCCGCCGTTTCCTTTATCTAGAGCGCTTTAGCTGCCCAGCGACCACCAGCCGCGCCGTTTGGGCTTGGGCTTTTCGGCGGGCTGCTCTTCGACCTTCTCGGCCACTGGCTCAGGAGCGGTTTCGGCAGCGGGTGCTTCGGCCTCGACCGGCTGCGGCGCGGGGTCGGGCTGCGGCTCAGACTGAGGCGCTTCCGCAACGGGCGTCGCCGTCTCCGGTGACGGGGCCGCGATGGGCGCTTCGCTCGGCAGGGCTTCGGCCATCGCATCGGGCGTGGCTTCGGCGACCGGCTCGACCGGCTTGGCTTTTGCCCGGCTGCGGCGCTTGGGCTTTGGCGCGGGTGCGGCCTCTTCCTCACTTGCCACGGCGTCTGCGCTCACGGTCTCTTCCGCCGCTTCGGCTGCGGGTTTCTTGGTCCGACGGCTACGCTTGGCCTTGGGCTTGGGCGTCTCCTCCCCTTCAGCCTCGGCGCTGACCTTCGGCGCTTCGCCTTCTGCGGCGGCAAGAGCTTCGGGCGCGGGTTCCGCTTCGGGAGCGATTTCGGCCTTGGGCTTGCGCGAGCGGCTGCGGGATTTCGGCTTGGGTTTCTCCTCGGCGGCGGGCGCGGCTTCCACTTCGGCCTGCGGGGCTTCCGCCTCTACCGGCGCGGTTTTCTCGCCCTCGTTCGATTTCGCCTCGTCCTGCGGCTGAGCACCGTTTTGATCCTCTGCACCGTTCTGCTGATCGCCATTCCCATTGCGGCCACGGCCACCCCGGCTGCGACGGCGGCGGCGGCGGCGCTTGGATTTGCCCTCGCCCTCTTCACCATTGCCATTGCCGTTCCCGTTGTCTGAGGGGCTGGCGTCCTGTGCGGCGGGGGCCTCTTCGGCCTCGGCGGCGCTCTCATCCTCATCGATTTGATCCATGAGGGAAGTATCGACCGAGACGACGTGATCCGAGACGGGCGGCACGGTGCGCGTAGCCGTCTTGAACTTCTCGATGTGGAAGTCAGGGCTCACCAGCGAAGGATCGCCTTCGATCCGCACGGACATGCCGTAGCGCATTTCGATATGGGCGATATGCTCGCGTTTTTGGTTCATCAGGAAGTTGGCGATGCCCACGGGCGCGCGCACGAGGACTTCGCGGGACCGGCGGCGGGTGCCTTCTTCTTCGATCTGGCGGATAATCGACAGGGCGAGGTTATCGTCCGAGCGCACAAGGCCGGTGCCGTGGCAGGCGTGGCAAGGCTGGGTCGTCGCCTCGATCATGCCCGGGCGCAGACGCTGGCGCGACATTTCCATCAGGCCAAAGCCCGAGATGCGGCCCACTTGAATGCGCGCGCGGTCGGTCTTGAGCCGGTCCTTCATGCGCTTTTCGACGGCAGCGTTGTTCTTGCGCTCGTCCATGTCGATGAAGTCGATCACGATGAGCCCGGCAAGGTCACGCAGACGTAGCTGGCGTGCGACCTCATCGGCGGCTTCAAGGTTGGTCTTGAGCGCGGTCTGTTCGATCGAGCCTTCCTTGGTGGCCCGGCCGGAGTTCACGTCGATTGCCACCAGCGCTTCGGTCACGCCGATCACGATATAGCCGCCCGAGGGCAGTTGCACCGTGGGGTTGAACATGCCCGAGAGGTAGCTCTCGACTTGATAGCGGGCGAAGAGCGGCAGGCTCTCATTGTAGAGCTTCACGTTCTTGGCGTGGGACGGCATGATCATCTTCATGAAGTCCTTGGCGATGCGGTAGCCGCGCTCGCCCTCGACGTGAATCTCGTCGATCTCGCGGTTGTAAAGGTCGCGGATCGAGCGTTTGATCAGGTCGCCTTCCTCGTAGATTTTGGCAGGCGCGATGGACTTCAGAGTCAACTCGCGGATCTGTTCCCAGAGACGCTGGAGGTATTCGTAATCGCGCTTGATCTCGGCCTTGGTGCGTTTCGCCCCGGCGGTGCGCACGATGAGGCCGGCACCTTTCGGCACTTCAATCTCGGTCGCGATTTCCTTGAGTTTCTTGCGGTCGGCGGCATTGGTGATCTTGCGCGAAATGCCACCGCCACGCGCGGTGTTGGGCATCAGCACGCAATAGCGACCCGCGAGGCTGAGGTAAGTGGTCAGGGCAGCACCCTTGTTGCCGCGCTCTTCTTTGACGACCTGCACCAACAGGATCTGGCGAACCTTGATGACCTCTTGGATTTTGTAACGACGCGGGCGCGGTTTGCGCACGGGACGGATGTCCTCGCTGTCGTCTTCGTCGGCGACGGATTCGATGGAATCGTCCTTCGCCGTGGCGTCGCTGCCCTTGTCATCTTCGCCATCGGCGTCTTCACCGTCGGCCTGCGCTTCGTCTTTAGTGTCAGTGTCGTCTGCTTTCGGCGCGTCATCAACATCCGCGGGGGCCGGGTCAGCGGCCTTGGCAACGTCGTCGTTCGCGTCGCTCTCCGGCGCTTCAACCGGCGTTTCCGCGACCCGTTCCATGGGCGAGCTGCCCTCTTCGCTGTCGAGATCGACGGTTTCCATGCCCGCGATCTGATCGCTGTTGTCCTCGGCGACCTCGGCGGTGGCTACGGCATCATCGCTGTTGGTCTCGGCGGCTTGGCTCTTCGACCGGCTGCGCGACCGCGAGCGGGTGCGCTTGGGTTTTTCTTCTTCGTCATCCTTGGCGGCCTGCGCTTCGGCATAGGCGCGCTCTTCTTCCAGCAGCGCCTGACGGTCGGCCACGGGAATCTGGTAATAATCGGGGTGAATTTCCGAGAAAGCAAGGAAACCGTGACGGTTGCCGCCATAATCGACAAAGGCCGCCTGAAGCGACGGTTCGACCCGTGTAACCTTGGCTAGATAGATATTGCCAGCAAGCTGGCGTTTGTTTTCCGATTCAAAATCGAATTCTTCGACCTTGTTTCCGTCCACGACCACGACCCGAGTTTCCTCGGCGTGGGTGGCATCGATAAGCATTTTCTTAGACATAGATCCATTATGCACAGCACCCGCGCACAAAAGGCCCCTGGCGGGGCTTCGGGCTGGGAGGTGTGACTTGTCAGGGCGATGGAGGACGCGGCAACAGCAGGGCCACCAAGGGCCCCCGACTGTCTGCTCTGAGCATCTGCGCGCGTCATCGCGGTTCTTCTCCGATGCGAGCGCTCTGCGGCCTCTCCCATCCATTAATTAGCTGTGCTTCGGTCGGGCTAACCCTCGCGAATATCAGCGGTTCTTCGGCCGTTTCCGGCCCAATCGGTCTGCTGGCCCCCCGGTGTCGGGCGGGCACGGCAGCGAAACTGTCAAAAGTCACCCCACGCCGGTCGGACGTTACGGGACTTATCCGGCTAGTTAAGGGCTTTACGGGGTGAAACACAATGGTCAATCGAATGAGCAACAGTCAAATGCGCTTTATCCCCGGTCGGTTGACAAGGCGCATGGGCTTGGAAACATTCAGACTGTCGTGGCGGCTGTCGCCGGGCGACGCTATAGAATTGCCTTGCCGCCAATGCGGCCCAGAGTTTCAAAGGACCGCTTTCATGCCTAAATTTCTGCGCCCCGCGCTTTGTCTGACCCTTCTGGGCCTCACCGCCTGTGATGAGATCGCCGTGGCCGACGACCCCGCAGCTTTGGCGGAATTGCGCGGGCAGAAAAGCTGTATCTCTGCGGTGGCCCAGCAAACCGAAGCGGCGGGGGTTGCGATCAATACCACCCGTCCGGTGGTTGAGCTTTACCGCCATATCGTCGATGTGCCCGGCGCGGCGAGCTGGTCTTGCATCACCGATCCGAATGGCAAAGCGGTCGAGATCGCAGAGCAGCGCAACGGTTAAGCCGCGCTGCTTGTGGGGCGCGGTTAGAGGTAATCTGACCGCTGCAACCCGTATTTCGCCATCTTCTCGTTCAAGGTCCGGCGTGGCAGGCAAAGCTCGTCCATGACGCTGGCGATCGAGCCCTTGTGGCGGCGCATGGTGTTGTCGATCAACATACGCTCAAAGGCTTCGACATATTCCTTCAGTGGCTTGCCCTCGGTGGTCATCACCGGCTGCATCTCATCATGATCGCTCATCAACAGCGAAGCGATGGTGCCCGAGCCGCGGCGCGATTGCAGTACGGCGCGTTCGGCGACGTTGATGAGTTGGCGCACGTTCCCGGGCCAAGGCGCTTGCAACAGCTGTGCCGCCTCTTGCGCGCTGACCTGAGGCGCCTCGCAACCGTATTCATCCGCGAATTGATCGCTCAACCGGGTGAAGAGCGTCAGAATATCCTCGCCCCGCTGGCGCAATGGGGGCACGGTGATGCGCAGCGCCGCCAGACGGTAAAACAGGTCCGAGCGCAGCGCGTCTTCCGAGGTGCGCCCTGCCTCTTGCAGGTTCGAGATGGCGACGATCCGCGTCTCCGCCGGGGTGCCCTGCTCGTTGATCGCGCTCAGCAGCCGGGCTTGGAGTTGCTCAGACAGCGCTTCGATATCCTCCAAGACCAAAGTGCCGCCACGGGCTTCTTCGATAGCAGGCAGTTGCGCGTCTTCGGGCTGCATCGGGCCGAAAAGCCGTTTGGCCAGCGCTTCCTCCTCCAAGGCACCGCAGGAGACGAGCACGAATTTCTTGCCCGCACGCGAGCCTACGGCGTGCAGCGCATGGGCGACCAAAGTCTTGCCCGTCCCGGTTTCCCCATCGATCAGCACATGCCCATCGGCCTGCCCCAGATCGAGAATATCCTCGCGCAGGCGCTCCATCACCGGGGATTGGCCGATCAGCTTTTTCATCAACTGGCCGCCGTCTGACAGTTCACGCCGCAGCGCGCGGTTGTCCATCACCAGCCGCCGCGCGTTGGTGGCTTTCTTAGCCAACTCGCTCATCCGGTCGGGGTTGAAGGGCTTTTCGAGGAAATCGAACGCGCCCACCCGCATCGCCTCAACCGCCATCGGCACATCGCCATGGCCGGTGATCATAATGACCGGCAGGGCCGAGTCGCTACCCATCAGCTTTTTCAGAAACTGCATCCCGTCCATGCCCGGCATCTTGATGTCGGAAATGACGATGCCCGGATAATCGGGCCCCAATGTCTTGAGCGCGTCCTCGGCGCTGCCGAAAGTTTCCGTGTCATAGCCTGAGAGGGCCAGCCACTGGCTGATCGACTGCCGCATGTCCTGTTCGTCATCTACAATCGCGATTTTCATTGCCTGAGCCATGCGTTCACTCCGCCGCTTCTATCTTCGTTTCATCTGCCAATATGGGCAGCTGCATTTCAAATACAGCGCCACCGTTCTGTCCGTTGCGCGCCGTCAGCCTTCCACCAAGGTCGTTGACGATCCCCGATGAAATGGCAAGACCCAGCCCCACGCCATCGCCGGGCTGTTTGGTCGTGTAGAAAGGTTCGAACAGCGCGTCCAAGTCTTCGATCCCCGGGCCATTGTCGCGCACGGTCAATGTCGCCGTCTCCCCCGCTGATAGTATAATGTCCACCTGAGGGTTTCGTTCCGATTTTGTTGCGTCCAATGCGTTTCTTAACAGGTTTACCATAACTTGCTCGATCCGCATACGGTCTCCCATCACCATGACGGGATTATCGGGCAGAATCCGGCTGATCTGGACCTGTCGTTGGCGCAATTGCGGCTCCATCATCGACAAGGATGAGGCCAAGGCCGCGCCCATATCCACCGGAGAGAAGGCCTCCTGCCCCTTGCGGGCATAGGATTTCAGCTGCCGGGTGATTGCGCCCATCCGTTCGATCAGATCGTCGATCCGCCCAAAGGACGATAGCGCTTCATCCTGCCGGTTGCGATTGAGCAACAAACGCGCGCCCGCCAAATAGGTCTTCATCGCGGCAAGCGGTTGGTTCAACTCATGGCTGACGGCGGCGGACATCTCGCCCAAGGCGGCGAGTTTCGATGACTGTTCAAGCGTTTGTTCGGCCACGGCGAGGGTCTGTTGCACGCGCTTGCGTTCGGCAATCTCACGTTGCAGGGCAAGGTTCAGCGCCCTGAGTTTTGCCGATTCCCGTTGGAAGATCGCCAGCCTTCCGGCCGTGCGGCGGCTAAGGAAGTAGAACGCCAAGGCCAGCAGGATCGCAAAACCCATCACTTCAAGCGCCAGCACGCCGTTCACCTTCTCGCGGACCGAGGCATAGGTGGTGTAGCTGCTCATCCGCCAGCCCCGGAACGGGATGCGGTTTTCCAGACGCATCACCGCTTCGCCCTGCAAATAGGCGTCGGGCGGCAGCGCGGTCCAATCGGTGGTGGCTTGGATGGCGCGCTCAATAGCACTTTGCGGCGTGTGGTTGGCCAAGGCTTCGGGTTCGGTCAGCCCGCGCCAGCGCGGCTCGGTGGCTAGAATGATCTGTCCGGTGCTGTCCATGACGATCACCGCGTCGGAAATCCCGGCCCATGCGCGCTCGAACTTCTGCAAGTCGACCTCGACCGCGATTACGCCAAGGGTCGTGCCGCCCGACTGCATGCGCCGCGAATAGAGGAAACGATAGCCGCCCTGCTCCCTCTCAATCGTTGAAAAGATTGTTGCGTTGGAGCGAATGGCGTCGACGAAATAAGGCTCGGATTTATGCGCAGAGCCCAAACGGTTGCGGTCGGTCGCCGCCACCGTGCGCCCGTCAATGTCATAAAGCATCAAGGAGGCCGCGCCGATCTCCTCCACGAAGGAGATAAGCCGTTGCGTCGACAGGGAATAATCCGCCGTTTGCAGCGCCCCGATCAAGGTGGGGTCGCGGGCCAAAAGCTGCGGGACGATGGCATTCTGGCGCAGTTCCGCCAGCAGGTTGCCGCTATAAAGCGCGATCCGCAGTTCGGCGCGGTTGCGGGTGCTTTCAGTAAACCGGTCGGTCAGCAGTTTGTTGGTGATCGAAATGGTCACCACGGCGAGGATCATCAGCGCCGCGATGGCGAACCGCACCCGCCAGGATACGGCCATGCTATTGCCTTCGGAACCGGATGTATCACTCATCGCGGCAACCTACGCGCTCCGCGCACCGCACTCAAGTCAGGCGGTTTGCAAAGCACCGGTCAATGCGCGGAAGAGCGCCGCCCCATCCGTATTGCCATGCGCCGCTTCCGCCGCCCGCTCAGGGTGTGGCATCATGCCCAGCACCCGGCGGTTTTCCGACAGGATGCCCGCGATGTCATCGCGCGCGCCATTCGGGTTCTCGGCATAGCTGAAGGCCACGCGATCTTCGCCCCGCAGTTTCGCAATCGTCTCGTCATCCGCGAAATAGTTGCCGTCGTGGTGGGCGATCGGAATGTCGATGACCTGACCGGCAGTGTAGCCAGAGGTGTAATCGCTCGCCGTGGTCTCAACCTTGAGGCCGACAGTCTTGCAAATGTACTTTAGCCCTGCGTTCCGCAGCAGCGCGCCCGGCAGCAGGCCGGTTTCGGTCAGCACCTGAAAACCGTTGCAGATGCCCAGCACATAGCCGCCACGCTCCGCATGGGCCGCCACGGTGCGGCAGATCGGCGAATTCGCGGCGATGGCCCCGCAGCGCAGGTAGTCGCCATAGGAGAACCCGCCGGGGATCCCCACGATATCAACGCCTTGCGGCAGTTCGCTGTCCTTGTGCCAGACCATGGAGACCTTGGCGCCCGCGGCTTTGAAAGCCACGGCAAGGTCGCGGTCGCAATTGGACCCGGGAAAGACAACCACCGCTGCGTGCATCAGGCCAGCTCCACCGAATAGGATTCGATCACCGTATTGGCCAAGAGCTTTTCGCACATGGCGTTCACATCGGCCTCAGAGGTGCCTTCGGCGAGGTCAAGTTCGATTACCTTGCCCTGACGAACACCGTTCACCCCGTCAAAGCCCAAGGCTCCGAGCGCGTGGCGAACCGCTTCGCCCTGAGGGTCGAGCACCCCGTTCTTCAGCATCACATGCACCCGTGCTTTCATGGCGCGACACCCCTTTGTAACATCTGCAAATTGAACGGCGAAGCCGCGTTAGTTGATCAGCGTCGGCTTGGTCACCGGCGCGTTGTTCTTGGGCATGACGCCAAGGCGTTTGGCCACTTCGGTATAGGCATCGGTGAGCGAACCCAGATCGCGGCGGAACACGTCTTTATCGAGCTTCTGACCCGTTTCGATGTCCCACAGGCGGCAGCTGTCGGGGCTGATCTCATCGGCAACGATCAGACGCTGGAAATCACCGTCGTAAACGCGGCCAATCTCGATCTTGAAGTCCACCAGCTTGATGCCCACGGCCATCATCACGCCCGACATGAAGTCATTGACCCGCAACGCAAGGCTCAGAATATCGTCCATGTCTTGCTGACTGGCCCAGCCGAATGCGGCGATATGCTCTTCTGTCACCAGCGGATCGCCGAGCGAGTCGTCCTTGTAGCAATATTCAACAATCGGGCGCGGCAGCTGTGTGCCCTCTTCGATGCCAAGGCGCTTGGACATGGAACCGGCAGCATAGTTGCGCACGATCACTTCGAGCGGAATGATCTCAACCTGACGCACAAGCTGTTCGCGCATGTTCAGGCGTTTGATGAAATGCGTCGGCACGCCGATGCTGTTCAGGCCAGTCATAAAGAACTCGGACAGGCGGTTGTTCAACACGCCTTTGCCTTCGATCGTGGCTTTCTTCTCGGCGTTGAAGGCCGTGGCATCGTCTTTGAAATATTGAACGATCGTACCGGGCTCGGGACCTTCATAGAGGATCTTTGCCTTGCCTTCGTAGATCTTGTTGCGCCGGGCCATGGGCATCCTTTCCAACAGGGGGCCGGGAACATCCCCGCCGCTTGCGCTTCTCTTAGTGCAAGCACCCCGCTGCTGCAAGCATGGCCCGTCACCTTTGCCCCGCCACTTGCGAGAACGGGCCTGCGTTCGCATATCGATAGGGTAATCGCAGCAACCGGAGACCCGCCATGAGCAACTTTGACGACCGTGCAAATGCCTTTGAAAGCAAGTTCGCCCACGATGCGGATATGCAATTCCGTGCCGAGGCGCGGCGCAACAAGCTTCTGGGTCTCTGGGCTGCTGAACTTTTAGGCAAATCCGGCAGCGATGCCGAAGACTATGCCAAAGAGGTCGTGAAATCCGATTTCGAAGAGGCGGGCGACGAAGACGTTTATCGCAAAGTCTCGGGCGATCTGGGCGACCGCGCGGATGAGGCGACGATCCGCGCCAAGATGCAAAGTCTAATGGCCGAGGCCAAGGCGCAGCTGCTGAGCGAGACAAGCTGACCCCCTGCGCCCCGGTCTTAGCACCGCGGCGCAGCCTTCCCGCCTGCCCTCATAATGAAGATGAATATTATGAGATTGCCCCCAAGTGGCCCGCGTGACATCAGGCGAAATTCCCAGACCCAACAGGAGCCCCCATGAGCAACGCATTCACCGATCTTCTCGCTGAAAAGGGCACATTGCTCGCCGATGGGGCCACGGGCACCAATCTGTTCAACATGGGGCTGATGTCGGGCGATGCGCCCGAATTGTGGAACACCGACGAGCCCGCAAAGATCACTAAGCTCTACCGTTTCGCGGTGGATTCGGGCAGCGATCTGTTCCTGACCAACTCCTTTGGTGCCAATGCCGCCCGCCTCAAGCTGCACGACGCGCAGAACCGTGTGCATGAGTTGAGCCGTGTCTCCGCCGAACTGGCGCGCGAAGTGGCCGATACCGCCGAACGCAAAGTGATCGTCGCAGGCTCCGTCGGCCCGACGGGCGAGATTATGGAGCCTGTGGGCACCCTGTCCCACTCCCTCGCCGTTGAGATGTTCCACGAGACCGCCGATGGGCTCAAGGCAGGTGGTGCCGATATCGGCTGGCTAGAGACGATCAGCGCCCCCGAAGAATACCGCGCCGCTGCTGAGGGCTTTCAGCTTGCCGGTCTGCCGTGGTGTGGCACGATGAGCTTTGACACCGCAGGCCGCACGATGATGGGGCTGACCTCCGAAGGGATGGTCGACTTGGTGCATGGGCTCGACAACATGCCGCTGGCCTATGGTGCCAACTGCGGCACCGGCGCCTCTGACTTGCTGCGCACCGTGCTTGGCTTTGCCGCGAAGAACGGCACGCTGCCGATCATTTCGAAAGGCAACGCAGGCATTCCGAAATACGTCGAAGGCCACATCCACTATGACGGCACGCCCGAGTTGATGGCGTGCTATGCGGTGATGGCCCGCAACGCAGGCGCAAGCATCATCGGCGGCTGCTGCGGCACCCTGCCCGAGCATCTGGTCGCCATGCGTGAAGCGCTCGACAGCACCGAAAAAGGCCCCGCCCCCACGCTGGAGCAGATCCGCGAAGAGATTGGCGATTTCTCTTCCGAAAGCGATGGCACCGATGGCCAAGGCCCGACGCGCGCGCCGCGCCGCGGGCGCCGCCGGGGCTGAGGCTCAGAACAAGCTTAATTGATCGCCCTTTTTGGAGGGCGGTCGAAACAGATCACAGCGCAGCGGCACGCCGGACCGGGCCAGCCCCAAACGTTTCACCGCCAGATCAAAGCGTTGCGCCACCATCTGCGCATATGGCCCCTCACCCCGCATCCGCTTGTGCCAGCCCGCGTCATATTCCTTTCCGCCATGCATATCGCGCAAGCGCGCCATGATCCGCTCGGCCCGGTCCGGGTAATGGGTGGCGAGCCAGTCCTGCACCAGCGGCGACACCTCTCGCGGCAGGCGCAGCATGATCCAGCTTGCATGCCGCGCGCCGGCGTCGCGTCCGGCGGTCAGGATCGCCTCCAACTCCGGGTCGGTCAGCGCCGGGATCATCGGCGATGCCATGATCCGCACCGGGATCCCTGCTTCCGACAGCTTTCGGATCACCTGCAACCGCCGCTGCGGCGCGGGCGCGCGCGGCTCCATCAAGCGGCTCAGCTTCGGGTCCAGCGTGGTCACCGAAATGCCGACCGCCGCCAATCCGCGCCCTGCCATGTCGCCCAAGATGTCGAGGTCCCGTTCGATCAGGCTGCCCTTTGTGACGATCGCCACCGGGTGATTGAACGCGGATAACACCTCAAGACATTCCCGCATGATGCCATGGGTCTTTTCGATCGGCTGATAGGGATCGGTGTTGGTGCCGATGGCGATGGGCGCGACTTGATAGCGCTTCGACCGCAGCTCCCGCGCCAGAACGTCCGGCGCTTCGGGGCGGGCAATCAACTGCGTCTCAAAATCTAGCCCCGGCGACAGGCCGAGGTAGGCATGGCTGGGCCGCGCGAAACAATAAACGCAGCCGTGTTCACAGCCGCGATAGGGGTTGATCGAGCGGTCGAAAGGCAAATCCGGCGAGCGGTTGTAGGTGATCACCCGGCGCGGCACCTCGATACTGGTCTGGGTGCGCAGCACCGGAAGCACCTCGTCGCGCGCCCAACCGTCATCTTCGGCGACGCGGCTATGACGCTCAAACCGGCCCGCATCATTGCTGCCTGCCGCGCGGCCAAGCACGCGGAATCGCTGGTCTTCCCTATCCATGAAAGAAGATTAGAACATTGCGCGAACATCGACAAGTAACCTCGTGCAAACCCTTGTCCTTACACCGCAAAAAGCAGTAGTTTGCCCCCAAGGCGTCGCGCAAGGCGCGGCCGATGTCGCAAACCGCGACCCCGGCGCTAACATTCCGTGAGACAAGGGCTCAAGTGTCATGCACCTGCACGCCCAGCAGAAGGAAACACCATGTCGGAAGAAGACGATATCATCCTGGCCGAGTTGGACGACGAAGAACTGGTCCAGCAGATGTTCGATGACCTCTATGACGGTCTCAAGGAAGAGATCGAAGAAGGGGTGCAAATCCTGCTCGACCGCGGGTGGGAACCCTATGAGATCCTGACCAAGGCGCTTGTCGGCGGCATGACCATCGTCGGCGCGGATTTCCGCGACGGTATCCTTTTCGTGCCCGAAGTGCTGCTGGCTGCCAATGCGATGAAGGGCGGCATGGCCATCCTCAAGCCGCTGCTTGCGGAAACCGGCGCGCCGCGCGTGGGCAAGATGGTAATCGGCACCGTCAAAGGCGACATTCACGACATCGGCAAGAACCTCGTCGGCATGATGATGGAAGGCGCGGGTTTCGAGGTCGTCGATCTGGGCATCAACAACGCGGTTGAAGCCTATCTCGAAGCGCTCGAAGCGGAAAAGGCCGATATCCTTGGCATGTCCGCCCTGCTGACCACGACCATGCCCTATATGAAAGTGGTGATCGACACGCTGGTCGAACAGGGCAAGCGCGAAGACTATATCGTGCTGGTGGGTGGCGCGCCGCTGAACGAGGAATTCGGCAAGGCTATCGGTGCCGATGCCTATTGCCGCGACGCTGCCGTGGCGGTTGAAACCGCGAAAGACTGGATGGGCCGTCGACATAATTCGGCCAACGCCTGAGCCTCTCGCCCCTGCCCGCTTGGCTTGGGGCGCGATGGCATGCGATGGTATCGGCATGAATGACACCCCGCTGCCAGATGACCGGACCCTGACCCAAGACGGGCTCGCGCCCACCCGCGCGGGCCGTATCTTGCTGATTGCCTGCGGGGCGCTGGCGCGTGAGATTTTGGATCTGAAAGCCGCCAACGGTTGGACCCATCTGGACCTGACCTGCCTGCCCGCGAAATATCACCTCTACCCGGAAAAGATTACGCAGGCGGTGCGTGATACGGTCGCCAAACACTGTGCGGATTACGACGATTTCTTTGTTGTCTACGCCGATTGCGGCACGGGCGGCGGGCTGGAACGCGCCTGCGCAGAACTCGGCGTGCAAATGGTCGCCGGGCCGCATTGCTACAGCTTTTTCCAAGGCAACGATAGCTTCGCCAAAACCGCCGAAGATGAGATCACCACCTTCTATCTCACCGATTTTCTGGTCCGGCAGTTCGACGCTTTCATCATCAAACCCATGGGCCTCGACCGGCATCCCGAGCTGCGCGACATGTATTTCGGCAATTACGAGAAACTGGTCTATCAGGCGCAGACGGATGACCCGGCGCTGACCGAAAAGGCCCAAGACTGCGCCGCGCGGCTCGGCCTTGCGTTCGAGCGGCGATTCACGGGTTACGGGGATTTGGAGAGCGCGTTGCGCGCCCTCTGAGCGTTACGCTTCCTGCGCTGCCGTCTCGCGCACCCGCTCGATCATCGCGCGCAACCCGTTCGAGCGCTGTGCCGAGAGGTGGTCGTTCAACCCCAGCCGCGCCAGTTCCGCCTTGGCATCGACGCCGCCCACCTCGCTAGGTGTCAAGCCGTTGTAAAGCTTGCGTAAAACCGCGATCAGCCCTGAGACGATCATCGCATCGCTGGCGCCGTCGAAATGCAGTTTCCCGCCCTCGAACTGTGCGTGCAGCCAGACCTGAGAGGCGCAGCCGTCGACCTTGGTCGCGGGCACGCGCAGCGGCTCGGGCAGCGGCTCCATCGCTTTGCCAAGGTCGATTACATGGCGATAGCGGTCTTCCCAATCGTCCAGAAACTCGAAATCCTCGACCAGTTCTTCAAAGGCGGGCGTGGCCATCTGTGCACTCTCTTCGGGTGAATTCCATTGCCTGACAGGTAGGATGCCCATGGGCAAAGGTCCACCCCCTTCCCAAGGCTGGCGGGATGGGGTAGCACAAGGCAAGTAAACTTAACGGCGGTTCCCATGCGCAAGACAATCCTCGCTCTTTTGGCTTCGACCCTTTTGGTATCCGCCTGCGGCACGGTCCGTGACAGTCGCATAAATCCGTTGAATTGGTTCGGGCCCGCCCGTTCGGTTGAGACCGCCCCGGCGGAGAGCACGAACCCCCTGATTCCGCAGCGCAGTGGGCTGTTCGCGCGGCGCGCGGTTGAGGTCGACACCTATGAGGGGCGCCCCTTTGAGCAGATCACCGATCTGACCATTGAGCCGGTGCCGGGCGGTGCGATCCTGCGCGCCACCGGGCTGGCGGCACGCCAAGGCATCTACAAAGTGCGCCTGACCCCCGCGACGCCGGATGAGACGCCCGTCGACGGTGTTCTGACCTATCGTTTGGAAGGGGTGCGCCCCGACAAGGCCACCCCGCAAGGCAGCCGGCCCACGCGCGAAGTGATTGCCGGGCGTCGCCTGACCGATCAGATGCTGGCCGGGGTGCGCGAGATTCGCGTCGAAGGGCAGCTGAACGCGCTGGTCTCTCGCCGCTAAGACGCTGCATACTCTTTATTGAGAAAGAGCCGCCCCTGATCGGGCGGCTCTTTTCGTTTCAGACTTTGACGGCTTTCACGTCATTTCCGTCAGCGGCCAAGGCGATCTTGCCCTCGCAGAGCAGCAGCGCATCGGCGCCAAAGACTTCATGCCGCCAGCCGCGCAGCGCCTGCACGTCACGCTCCCCCGCCGAGAGCATGTCAAGATCGCTGGCCGAGGCGATGAGCTTGGCCGCGACGCCCGCGCTTTCGGTCTTGGCCTTGAGCAGCACGCGCAGCAGATCGGCCAGCGCCGGGTTCACCTGCAACTTGTCGCGCTTGCGGTCGGGCTGGGGCATGTCGGCAGGCTTGCAGGCCACGCCTGCGGCCACAGCCTTCAGGATACCTTCGGCGATTTCGCCCTTGCGGGCCTCGCGCAGCAACAGCCGGGCGCGGTTCAACTCTTCGCCATTCGACGGCTTGAGGCTCGCCAATTCGACCAGCGCGTCATCCTTGAACACCCGGTTGCGCGGGGTGTTGCGGCTGCGGGCGTAATCCTCACGGAAGGCCGCCAACTCGCGGACGATCGCCAGAAACTTGGGCGAATTGGTCCGGGTTTTGACCCGTTTCCAAGCGTCCTGCGGTTGGGTGACATAGGTGTCGGGGCTGAGCAGCGTCTCAAGCTCTTCGGCCACCCAACGTGCACGGCCCGTCTGTTCAAGCTTGCGGGCCAGAAATTCGTAGATTTGGCGCAGATGGGTCACGTCGGCCAGCGCATAGGTCTTCTGCGCCTCGGTCAGCGGGCGGCGCGACCAATCGGTGAAACGCGAGGTTTTGTCGAGCGACTGATGCGCGATCTTGCGCACCAAAGTCTCATAACCCACCTGTTCCCCAAAGCCGCAGACCATCGCGGCGACCTGCGTGTCGAACAGCGGCTTGGGAAAGACCTTGGCGTCAACATAGAAGATCTCGAGATCCTGCCGCGCGGCGTGGAAGACCTTGACCACCGATGTGTCGCGGAACAGATCGTATAGCGGCTCAAGCGAGATGCCATCGGCCAAAGGATCGACCAACACGGCGTTGCTGTCATCGGTGCCGGGCATGGCAAGCTGAACAAGGCAGAGTTTGGAGTAATAAGTCCGCTCACGCAGGAATTCCGTGTCGACGGTCACGTAATCATGGCGCGCAGCCTCTTCACAGAATTGCGCGAGGTCGGCGGTCGTGGTGATGGTTTTCATATATGCTCTTTGACATGTTGCACGCCCGGTCATCGGGCTTTGCCAAAGAGGTACATCACGCGGACGGGTTTGACCAGCGTCAGCCCGTGAGCAGGACCGGCTCCCGCTCACCAGCGGCGAAACGGCGCAGCACGGCGGGGTAAAGGCGGTGTTCCTGTACCAGCACCCGCTCGGCCAAACTTTCGGCCGTGTCGCCGGGCAGAACGGGGATGCGCGCCTGACCAAGGATCGGACCGTCATCAAGTGCGGCGGTCACCTCATGCACGGTGCAGCCATGTTCGGTATCGCCAGCGTCCAGCGCGCGGGCATGGGTGTGCAGGCCGCGGTATTTCGGCAATAGCGAGGGGTGGATGTTGATCATCCGCCCCGCCCAGGCATCGGTAAATCCTTCGGTCAATTTACGCATGAAACCGGCAAGGCAGATGATGTCGGGCGCATGGGCCTCAAGCGCAGCGCTGAGCGCCGCCTCAAAGGCTGGGCGGTCCTTGCCGAAGGGGCGGTGATCTACCACTTCCGTCGCGATCCCCTGCCCCTGCGCCCAAGCGATCCCGCCCGCATCCGCGTTGTTTGACACCACCAGACAGGGGCGGCCTGCATGGTCGCCGGTCATATCCTCGACCAGCGCCCGCATGTTGGAGCCGCCGCCCGAGACGAAAATCGCAACCCGCTTGGTCAAAGCAGCGCGCCGGAATAGGTGACGCCATTGCCGGTGGTGATGCGCCCGATCTCGATGGCGGCATGGCCATCCTCGGCAAAGGCGGCCTTGGCGGCTTCGACCTTGTCGGCGGCGACCACGGCGACCATGCCAATCCCGGCGTTGAAGGTCTTGAGCAACTCGGCCTCGGCCATGCTGCCTTGGGCAGCCAGCCATTTGAACACCGGCGGCAACTCCCATGTATTGAGGTCGATCTCAGCAGCCAGCCCCACGGGCAGCACGCGCGGCAGGTTCTCGGTCAGGCCACCGCCGGTGATATGCGCCAGAGCCGAGACGGCATCCGCGCGCAGAGCCGCCACAGCGCCTTTGACGTAGAGTTTCGTGGGTGTGAGCAGCGCATTGCCGAGATCACCGTCGCCCCATGGGCAATCGTCGCCCCAGCCCAGACCGCTACGCTCGACAATCTTCCGCACAAGGCTGTAGCCGTTGGAATGCACCCCGTCGCTCGGCAGACCCAAGAGCACGTCGCCCTCTTTCACGTCGCGCGGCAGCTCGGTCCCGCGCTCCATCGCGCCGACCGAGAAACCAGCGAGGTCGAAGTCGCCCGCGTGATACATGCCCGGCATTTCAGCCGTCTCGCCCCCGATCAAGGCACAACCGGAATCGGCGCAGCCCTTGGCGATGCCTTCGATGATCCGCGCGGCACTGTCGAGCTCCAGTTTGCCGGTGGCGAAATAGTCGAGGAAGAAGAGCGGCTCGGCCCCCTGACAAACCAGATCGTTGACACACATGGCGACCAAATCGATGCCGATACTGTCGACATTGCCGGTGTCGATCGCGATGCGCAGCTTGGTGCCCACACCGTCTGTCGCGGCGACCAGCACCGGGTCGGTGAAGCCTGCGCCCTTGAGATCAAACAGCGCGCCAAAGCCGCCGAGGCCGGACATCACACCGGGCCGCGCGGTGGATTTCGCCGCCGGTTTGATCCGCTCTACAAGCGCATTGCCTGCGTCAATATCCACGCCTGCTTCGGCATAGGTGATTCCGTTGTCGGATTTCGTCATGGTCATGGCCCCCGGCGCGCATTTTCCCTTGCGCGCGGAGTTAGAGTATTGCGCCGCCCACTGCAATCATTTGGTGCAGCTAATGTCTTGACGCTCGGCCTGCGGCGTCATACCCAAACGCCCATGGCGGGCCTGTAGCTCAATTGGTTAGAGCAGAGCGCTCATAACGCTTTGGTTGCGGGTTCAAGTCCTGCCGGGCCTACCATACTTCCGCCCCCGCCTTTCGTGGCCTTCACCGTTTGGCGTTGACGTGCCAGTTCACCTGCATTTCGACCACCGTCTCACCCGCTTCGTTCTGGATGTCGACCGCCACGTCAAAGGCGACTTTTCCGTCTTTTTGCAGCGCGCTCAACAGGTCGGCCCCGGGGCGCGAGGTTTTGGCATGGGCGGTCAGCGTGCCTTCGGCGATCTTCTTGAAGGTGATCTGCCCCATGGCCGCCACGGGGCGCATGTCCATGATCACCGGCGCAATAGCCCCCGCCATGGCGGCCCCCGAGGCGGCTTCGCCCAGCGTGAACATCGCGCCCGCGTGCTGCGTCCCGATGTGGTTCGAGGTCTCATGCCGCTGCACCATTTCGGCGCTGGCGGTGCCGTCTCCGATCTCAAGCAGTTTCACCCCGACATGGGCGGCGAAGGGCACGGCCGTGTCGAGATGGGCTTTGATCATGTCATAGGGGGTCATCGCTGCGCTCCGTATAAAGGTCACCTCACTGTGGCAAAGCCGGGCGCGTCGCACAATCATGCCGCCGGGTCACCGCGCGATGACGATATCGGCGCGCAGCCCGCCTAGGCGGTCCGATTCCCCAAGCCGCAGCACCCCGCCGTGGGCGCGGGCGATGTCGGAGGCGATGGCAAGGCCAAGCCCCACGCCGCCGCCCTTGTCCTGATTGCGTGCAGGATCGAGCCGCGAGAAAGGCCGCGTCGCCTCGTCCCGCCGCGCTTCTGGGATGCCGGGGCCATCGTCTTCGACCCGGATGCGCAGTGTGCGATCGCTCAGCATGACCGAGACTTCGGCCTGCGTGCCATAGCGCACGGCGTTGGAAATCAGGTTGTCCACCGCCCGGCGCATCGCGACCCTGCGCAGTTTCACTATCCCCTCGCCCGCGCCCTCGGGCGGCAGCAGCGTGACCTTGCGCCCGGCCCGCTGCGCGTCTTCCACGATGGCGCTGACGAAACCATGCGGGGCCACCTCTTCAGGCACACCCTCGGCGGCGCCCTTGGCGAAGTTCAGGAATTCGTCCAGCATCCGCTGCATATCATCCACATCGGCCAAGAGCGGGGCTGCGTCCTCTTCGTCGATCATCGACAGGCCAAGGCGCATCCGGGTCAGCGGCGTGCGCAGGTCGTGGCTGACACCCGAGAGCATCAGCGTGCGCTGCTCGATCTGCCGCTCGATCCGGGCGCGCATATCGACAAAGGCATTGCCCGCCGCGCGGACTTCGATGGCGCCGGTGGGGGTATAGGGCTCATGCCGCCCCCGGCCAAAGGCCTCCGCCGCGCGGGCCAGACGTTTGATGGGGCGCAGCTGATTGCGCAGATAGATCGTGGCGATATAGCTCAAAAGCACGCCGAAAAACACGGTGTAGACGAAGAGCTGATGCGGGTTCGAGGCCGATATGCGCCGCCGCTCGAACTGGATTCGCAGCGGCCCGTGCACGCTTTCGATATAGAGCACGACGAAATCGTCATCGCTGAGGTCGACCGCTTCGATCCCGTCCATCTTGCTGCGCAGCCGCGGGATGAGGACGCGCCCCGAGTAATCGTACCACAGCATGCTGTCTTCTTCGGGCAGCGGACGGTTGGCGGGGGTCACCACGAAATCAAGCGGACCCGCCCGTGCCTCAACCGCCGTGGGCACGGATTGCGCATCGGGGGCCGTGCCGACCGCCAGCATGACCAGCTCCAGTTCCCGCAGGACCGTATCGGTCATCTGGCCGGTGACACCTTCGAAATGCCTCTGCGCAAAGATTACCACGACGACCAACTGCAAAAACACCACTGGTAACAGCAGGATCAGCGCGGCACGTCCGTAGATGCCGCGCGGCACATATCGTTTGAGCCAGGCAAAATTCATGGCTAGACCTTAGCCAGCCCCCTGCCCCAGCGAAAGGTGAAACCATGCTGCCGCCCGACAACTTCGACCCCGAGATTGGCCTTGCCGAAACCTTGGAACCCGGGCTGCGGCGGATCGTGGCGCCGAACCCCTCACCGATGACCTATCGCGGCACCAATACCTATCTGTTGGGCGAAACCGACGTGGCGGTGATCGACCCCGGCCCCGACAGCCCCGCGCATCTTGAGGCGATTCTCGCCGCGATCCAGCCCGGGCAGCGGATCAGCCATATTATCGTGACCCATACGCATCTGGATCACTCCCCCCTTGCCCGCCCGCTGGCCGCGCGTACGGGGGCCGAGGTCTGGGCCTTTGGTGAGGCCACGGAGGGCCGTTCGACGGTGATGCAGGGGCTTGCTGAGGCGGGGTTGATGGGCGGCGGCGAAGGTGTGGACCACGGGTTTCGCCCTGATCACACTTTGGCCGATGGGGATGTACTGAAGGGGGACGGCTGGACGCTGAAGGTGCTGCACACGCCGGGCCATATCGGTAACCACATCAGCCTCGCTTGGGGGGATGCCTGTCTGACCGCGGATCACGTCATGGGCTGGGCGACCTCCCTCGTCTCGCCCCCTGATGGGGATCTGACCGATTTCATGGCCTCCTGCGATACGCTGGGCGCGCGGCAATGGCGGGTGTTCTATCCCGGTCACGGCGCCCCGGTGAGCGATCCCAACGCGCGGCTCGACTGGTTGGTGGCGCATCGTCGCGCGCGGGAGGTGTCGATCCTCGACGCACTGGCCGCCGGACCCGCGACGGCTGAGGACCTCGCCCGCGCCATCTATACCGAAACACCTGCCGCGCTTTTAGGCGCGGCCACCCGAAACGTGCTGGCGCATCTGGTCGATCTGACCGGCCGGGGGCGGGTGGCCCCAGAGGGCACCTTGCAGGCAGAGGCGCGTTTCACTCTCAACTCATAGGGGAATGCGGGCCCTTCCGTCGCAAAATCGCAACAAATGCCCCATTCTGGGCGCAATCTGGCCCCTTTATGGACCCGAACCGCGCCCAAGCTGGTTGCGGGGGTGAGAGACATCAAACCCCAGCGAGCAGCAAAGGAGCTACCCGATGGCCCGACTAGACAGAACGCCGCAACCGCAAAAACCGAAGCCCGCGCCGAAGCCGAACGGCACCTCGGCCCAACCACCGCAGCGTCCCACGCCGCTGATCACCGACTACGCCAGTCTTTGAACGGCGCTCCCCGCGCACCGGATGGGGCCGGTGGATGGGGGGAACTTTTGGGCCGGACCATGCGTTTGCCGCCTAGAGCAAGACGCAAGGAAAGATATGAAACCCCATACCCCCTCTCACGAGGCTGACCTCGCCCGTCTGCGCCGTTTGGCCGTCAGCATGGACAGCGCCTATAAGCTGCCGATCGTCGGCGTGCGGATGGGATGGGATTCGATTCTGGGCCTAGTGCCGGTGGTGGGCGATACGCTCGCCCTTCTGCCCGCGGCCTACATCCTGAAAGAATCGCACCGCATGGGCGCGCCGAAAAGCGTACTGGCAAAAATGCTGGTGAACACCGGGGTCGACTATGTGATCGGCTCCGTCCCGCTGGTCGGTGACCTCTTCGATATCGGTTGGAAGTCGAAACTGCGCAACGTCGACCTGCTGGAGCGTCACCTAAAAGACCAGGCGGCTAAAGCCCCGCCGCTGGGCAATGTCGAAGGGCGCATGTCCTCGCACCACCCGACGCTCAACAACTGATCACCAAAGAAAAAAGGGCCGCCTTGAGGCGACCCTTTCAGTCTTTCCGAAGAACGGGTGGCTTAGCCGACCAGTTCCAGACCGGAGAAGAAGTAAGCGATCTCAACCGCTGCGGTTTCCGGTGCGTCGGAACCGTGGACGGAGTTTTCGCCAACGCTTTCAGCGAATTCTGCGCGGATGGTGCCCTCTGCCGCATCGGCAGGGTTGGTCGCGCCCATCACTTCGCGGTTTTTCGCGATGGCGTTTTCACCTTCGAGAACCTGAGCCACGATCGGCGCGGAGGCCATGAACTCGCACAGTTCGTCATAGAAGGGACGCTCAGCGTGCACTTTGTAGAACTCGCCCGCCTGCGCTTTGGTCAGGTGGATGCGCTTTTGTGCGACAACGCGCAGGCCCGCGTCTTCGAATTTCTTGACGATGGCGCCGGTCAGGTTGCGGCGGGTTGCGTCGGGCTTGATGATCGAGAAGGTGCGTTCGAGGGCCATTGGCTGTACTCCATAGCGGGTGTTGATTTGCGCGCTCCCTAGCATGGGGTCTGGCCCATGAAAAGCCGTGATTGACCTTCGGCCCCGCTTGCTCCAAACGGCTTTCATGTTACGCATTTCAGAAATCAACTACTCCGTCGAAGGCCGCCCCCTGTTCGAGGAAGCCTCCGCCGTGATCCCCGAGGGGCATAAGGTCGGCATCGTCGGGCGCAACGGCGCGGGCAAGACGACGCTGTTCAAAATCATCCGTGGTGAGCTGTCACTCGACAGCGGCGATATCTCTTTGCCCTCCCGCGCCAAGATGGGCGGTGTGGCACAAGAGGTGCCCTCGTCCGAGACCTCGCTCATCGACACGGTGCTGGAGGCCGACATTGAACGCGCCCGGTTGATGAAAGAGAGCGAGACTGCCGAGGACCCCGCCCGCATCGCTGACATCCAGACCCGTCTGGCCGATATCGACGCTTGGTCCGCCGAAGGGCGCGCAGCGTCGATCCTGAAGGGGCTCGGTTTCGACGACGAAGAACAGCAGATGCCCTGCTCCGCCTTCTCCGGCGGCTGGCGGATGCGTGTGGCGCTCGCCGCCGTGCTCTTTGCCCAGCCCGATCTGCTGCTTCTGGACGAGCCGACCAACTACCTCGACCTTGAAGGAGCGCTCTGGCTGGAAAGCTATCTGGCGAAATACCCCCATACGGTGCTGATCATCAGCCACGACCGCGGCCTGTTGAACCGCGCCGTGGGCGGCATCCTGCATCTCGAAGACCGCAAGCTGACCTATTACCAAGGCCCCTACGACCAATTCGCCCGCCAGCGCGCCGAGAAACGCGCGTTGCAGGCGGCGATGGCCAAGAAGCAACAGGCCCGGCGCGATCACATGCAGGCCTTTGTCGACCGTTTCAAGGCCAAAGCCAGCAAGGCCAAGCAGGCGCAATCACGCCTCAAGATGATCGAGAAGATGGACATGATCACCGCGCCCGAGGACGTGGCGCGCAAGGTCTTCACCTTCCCCGAGCCCGAGGAACTCTCGCCTCCGATCATCAACATCGAGAACGGCGCGGTGGGCTACAGCGACGACAACCCGGTGCTTACGCGGCTGAACCTGCGCATCGACCAAGACGACCGGATCGCCCTTCTGGGCAAGAACGGTCAGGGCAAATCGACGCTGGCGAAACTTCTGTCGGACCGCCTGCCCCTGATGGCTGGGCGGCAGATCAACTCCTCCAAGCTGCGCGTCGGTTTCTTCGCCCAGCATCAGGTGGATGAGCTGATCGTCGAGGAAACCCCGCTGCAGCACATGATCGCAGCCCGCCCCGGCGTGTTGCAATCCAAGCTGCGCGCGCAGCTTGCGGGCTTCGGCCTCGGCCCCGAACAGGCCGAGACCGAGGTCGGGCGGCTGTCGGGCGGGCAGAAGGCGCGGCTCTCGCTGCTCTTGGCAACGCTGCACGCCCCGCATCTGCTGATCCTCGACGAGCCGACCAACCACCTCGACATCGAAAGCCGCGAGGCGCTGGTGGAGGCGCTGACGCGCTACTCGGGCGCGGTGATCCTCGTCAGCCACGACATGCACCTGCTGTCGCTGGTGGCCGACCGGCTGTGGCTGGTGTCGAAAGGCACGGTCAAACCCTATGAGGAAGACCTCGAAGCCTATCGCAAGATGCTGCTGACGCCGGAAAAGCCGGTCAGCAAGAACCCCGCCAAGCCGAAAGAAGCGCCCAAGCCCAAACGCGCCAGCCGCGATGAGGTGTTGGCCCTGCGCAGCGAGGTCCGCAAGGCCGAAGCGCGGATGGAAAAGATCAACGAGATGCGCGACAAGCTCGCCAAGAAACTCGCCGATCCCGCGCTCTATGAAGACGCCAAAACCGGTGAGCTTGAGGTCTGGAACAAGAAATACGCCGAGGTGATGGAGGCGCTGGACCGCGCGGAATCGCTTTGGATGGGCGCACAGGAAAAGCTGGAGAAGGCCACGGCCTGATCCGGAAGCGTTCACTTTATCACATCGCAGGGGTCGCCTAAGGGGCGGCCCTCGTGCATTCTGGCAAGAAGCCCCGCGCCAAGGAAGACCCATGACCCTCGACACCGCCTATATGATCACCGCCCTCGTCACGATGTTCGTGGTGATCGACCCCATCGCCATCGCGCCGGTCTTCCTCGCGCTCACTCGCGGGATGAGCAACGCAGAGCGGCGCAAGATCGCATGGCGCGCGGTAGGCGTGGCCGGGTTGGTGCTGCTGATCTTCGCCGCTTTCGGCGAAGCGGTGCTGGGGTTCATCGGCATCTCCATGCCCGCTTTCCGCGTGGCGGGCGGCATCTTGTTGTTCATCACCGCGCTCGACATGCTCTTCGACCGCCGCACCAAACGGCGCGAGGACCGCGCGGATGAGGATGACCATGACGACCCTTCCGTCTTCCCCATGGCCATTCCGCTCATCGCCGGGCCCGGCTCCATCGCCTCGGTCATCCTGCTGACGGGGGAAAAACCGGGCGGCGAAGGGCTGTTGACCATTATCGTGATCACCGCGCTGACACTGGTGGTCATGGCGCTGACCATGCAAGTCAGCGGCGCGCTTGAGCGGGCGATGGGCAAGACGGGCATTAACATCGTGACCCGTCTGCTTGGCATGTTGCTGGCGGCGCTTTCGGTTCAATTCGTGCTCGACGGCTTGGCGGCCTTTGGCTTTGGCCCTGGCCCCACGCCCGGCTGACATTTCCGCGCGGCCTTCCTATATGAAATGTAAGGGGGCGCGTTCATGGCCGAAATCGACACAGTACATCTGATCTATCTCATCGTTCTACTGGCGATGGTGGCGGGCTGGTTTTTCATGCACAGCCGCCCCAATATGAACAAAACCCTGCAACAGGCGGCGGTCTGGGGGCTGATCTTTACCGGTGCCGCGGCGGGGGTCGGCCTGTGGCAAGACATCACCCGCGACAGCGCCCGCCAACATCTCACCATCAGCGAAGAGGGTGACATCGTGCTGCCGCGCGGGCGCGATGGGCATTACTACCTGACGGCCCAGATCAACGGCGCGCCGGTGCGTTTCGTCGTCGACACCGGTGCCTCTGACATCGTGCTGACGAAATCCGACGCGGCGCGCATCGGCATCGACCCCGAGGGGCTGGACTACCTTGGCCGCGCCGGCACCGCCAATGGCGAGACGCGCACCGCCTTCGTGCGTCTCAACGAGGTGGTGGTGGGCCATGCGGTCGATCACGACGTTCCCGCGGTAGTGAATGACGGGATCATGTCGCAATCACTGCTCGGCATGGGCTACCTGCAACGCTGGGGCCGGATCGAGATCAGCGGCGGTGAACTGCGCCTGAGCCGCTGACGGAATAGGGCAAGACCTTGCCGGAAATATGCGGCAAAACATCAAACTCGCCGCGAAATAACGCCGCATTCGCCGCGAATTGAACAGGTTTCCGCCCTTTTGGCCGGATATCTGCAGGGCACAACTGTACCCAATTTTGGAGAAAGTGCTGCTATGCTGACGAACATTTTTGGTGGGTCATCTTCCTACCAACAAAGCAACAAACCCGCCAAGGCGGAGAAGGCTGAAAAGCCGGAGAAGGCCGAGAAGACCAAGGACAACAACGCGCAGGCGCAGGCGAAACCCGCCGGCGACGGGCAGACCACACAAAACAGCGCGGCGGCGCAAGAGGCGTCGAAACCTCAATCCGTGCAAGCCCCTGCCAAGACCGAAGCGGTGCAAGCCGTGGCGCAGGCAAAATCGGTCGAGACGGCCCAAAAGGCCACCAGCGCGGATGACGAGGCCTTTGCCCGCGCCGCAGCACAGCGCAGCGTCGACAGCCAGCGCACCCGCGCCTTGCTGGATACGATCTCTCCAGTGAACAACAGCGCCGCCGAAGCCGCGAAGTCCTACGTCAGCAAGGTAGAACCCGAAGCGGCAGAGGCCGAAGCTGGCTCAGCCACCGGTGTCGCGAAACCCGCGCTCGATAAAGCGGCCTGATCCGCGTTCAGGGGCGGCGGGCTTTCGGCCCCTGCCCCTGCACTGCCGCCCTTCAGGTCTCGGCCTTCTTTTCCCAGCGGCCGCTTTCCTCTGACCAATATTGGGCCGAGGCGCCGTCGGATTTCAGCCGCTTCCACAGCCCGCGCGCCTGATCCAGCGCGACGGGATCATGGCCGTCGAACAAGACGCAGACCCGCTGGTGCGCTGCCACTTCCGCAGCGGTGACATCGGCCCCATGCAACGTCATCAGACAATCCGCGCGATTGGGGGCGCCATCCTCCAGCGTCAGCAGCACGGGCTGATCCGCGTCCTGCGGCCCGCCCGCCATGCCATGGGGCAGAAAACTGTCATCCGCATAGGTCCAAAGCGCCCGGTCCAGCGCCTGTAGCCCCGCCCGGTCCGTCCCGCGCAGGGCCACGCGCCAGCCATTGGCGAGCGACTTTTCCAGCAGCATCGTCAGCGTCTCGACCAGAGGTCGCTGGGTCAGGTGATAGAAGTAAGCCGCCCCCATCAGTCGCTCAGCCCTTCTCGAAACGGTCAGCGACGAGACGGTTCAACGCCGCCACGCCCCAGCCCGTCGCGCCCGCGGGCGCCAGCGTGCTTTCGGATTTCAATGAGGCAACACCGGCGATATCGAGGTGAATCCAAGGTGTCTCATCCTTGACGAACCGCTTGAGGAACTGCGCCGCAGTGATCGACCCCGCCGGACGCCCGCCGATATTTTTCATGTCGGCGACGCGGCTTTTCAGCAGGTCGTCATAGCCCTGTCCCAGCGGCATCCGCCACGCGCCCTCGCCTTCGCTGTCGGCGGCTTTTAGGAAATCGTTGCACAGCCCGTCGTCATTCGAAAAGACCCCGGCGTTCTCATGGCCTAGCCCGATGATGATGGCCCCGGTCAGCGTGGCCAGATCGATCATCGCCGCGGGTTTGAAACGGTCTTGCGCGTACCACATGACATCGCAGAGCACCAAACGCCCCTCGGCGTCGGTATTGATCACCTCCACCGTATCGCCCTTCATCGTGGTGATCACGTCACCCGGACGGGTGGCATTGCCCGAGGGCATGTTCTCAACGATACCCACAAGACCCACGACATTCGCCTTAGCCTTGCGCAGTGCAAGTGTGCGCATCACGCCCGAGACGACGCCCGCGCCGCCCATGTCCATGGTCATGTCTTCCATGCCGGCCCCGGGTTTAAGGCTGATGCCGCCGGTGTCAAAGACCACGCCTTTGCCGACCAGCGCCAGAGGGGCTGCGTCATCCGCGCCGCCTTCCCACCGCATCACGACCACTTTCGATGGGCTGTCCGAACCTTGGCCCACAGACAAAAGCGTGCGCATTCCGAGCTTTGCGAGTTCTTCCTCATCCAGAACTTCAACTTTCAGGCCCAAGCTCTCCATCTCGGCCAGTCGTTCGGCAAAATTGGTGGTGGTCAGGATGTTGGCGGGCGCATTGGTCAGATCGCGGGTCATGAAGGCCCCCTCGGCCACGGCCATGAGCGGTGCGGCGGCCTCACGCGCGTCATCGGGTTTGGAGCACATAATTTCGACCGTGCCTTTGCGCACCTTGGGCGCGGATTTGTGATCTTCGAACCCGTAGTCCCGCATTGCCAGACCAAAGGCCACATCGGCCACCCGTTTGGTCGCGGCAGCGAGCAGCAACATATCGCTGTCACCACGGCGCTTGGCCAGAGCGGCCCCGGCTTTGCGCGCGGTCATCACCTCGGCCCGGCGCGGCATATGGATTACGTCGACCGCCTCTGCCGCCATGCCCGCGGGATAGCCCATGCTGAGAACATCGCCGGGTTTCAGTGCCGCGAAACGCTCGCTTTCCACCAGCCGTTGCAAGGCGCCTTTGGTCAGACGGTTCACCCGCCGCGCCCCTGCATCGAGCCGCCCCTCGGGCTCAAGAAACACCGCGACCCGCCCGGAATGCCCCGCGATACGGTCGATGTCGGTCTCGGCGAATGTGATGGGGGTCAGATCGGTCATGGCATGCCTCATGGTTGATTTTGCCCCAGACCTAGCGCGCCGCGCGGCGCATTGCCAGATAGCAGTTTTCCCGCCGCGCGAATTGCTTTAAGATCTGCGCAAAGGCCGTCAGAGCATCTCGGGGGATCAGAGTGGCAAGAATTGACCGCTACATGCTGTCGCAACTTCTGGTTATGTTCGGCTTTTTCGCTTTGGTGCTGGTGGCGCTTTTCTGGATCAACCGCGCGGTTGTCTTGTTCGACCGTTTGATCGGCGATGGCCAATCCGCCTTGGTGTTTTTGGAGTTCACGGCCCTCGGCCTGCCGAAACTCATCGTCACCGTCCTGCCCATCGCGACCTTTGCCGCTTCGGTCTATGTGACCAACCGCATGTCGGGCGAATCCGAGTTGACGGTGCTCCAAGCCGCAGGCGCCGGCCCGTGGCGGCTGGCGCGGCCCGTCTTCGTCTTTGGCCTCTGCGTGGCGGCGATGATGACGGTGCTGAGCCATTTTCTGGTCCCCATGGCGCAGGGGCAGTTGAAGCAGCGCGAGGCCGAGATCTCGCGCAACCTCACCGCGAGGCTGCTGACGGAGGGGACTTTTCTGCATCCCTCCGACGATGTCACCTTTTATACCCGCGCCATCGACAGTGACGGGGTGCTGCGCGATGTTTTCCTGTCGGATCGGCGCAAGGCCGACGAAGGTGTGATCTACACCGCTGCCGAAGCCTACCTCGCCCGCAACGGCGACGACACGACGCTGATCATGCTCAACGGCATGGCCCAACGGCTGGACACCGAGAGCAACCGTTTGGCGACGGCCAAATTCCGCGACTTTTCGTTCGATATTTCCCCGCTGGTCAGCAGCGGAGACGCGATCGACCTGTCGGTCAGCGCAATGGTCACGCCTGATCTGCTTTGGGATTGGGACGGGGTCGCGGCGGCGACCGACACCTCGCCAGGCGTGGTGGCCGAAGAGCTGCATGGCCGCTTCGCGCAGCCGCTGTTCTGTCTCGTCGCCGCGATGATTGGCTTTGCGACTTTGATCCTCGGCGGTTTCTCCCGCTTTGGCGTCTGGCGCGAGGCGGTGATCGCTTTTGGCCTGCTCATCGCAATCGACGGGCTGCGGGGCACGATGGTCGTGCAAATCCGCGAGGCGGCGGCGCTCTGGCCGCTGGCCTATCTGCCCTCGCTCCTCGGGGCCATGCTGACGCTGGCGATGCTTTGGCAAGCCGCACATCCGCGCTGGATAAGGCGGCGTCTGCGTGGCAAGAGGGCCGCCACATGATCCTGCATTTCTATTTCGCCCGCCGCTTTTTCATGAGCTTTCTCGTCATCACCGGGGTGCTGGCCGCGCTGGTGATGCTGGTCGATGGTGTGGATCAGGCCCGGCGTTTCGCCGATGACGATGTGGGCTGGGATCAGGTGCTGGGCATGACGCTGCTGCACATGCCCCAGACCATCAACATGATCCTGCCGCTGATCATGATCCTCGCCACGGTGGCGCTTTTCATTGGGCTTGCCCGGTCCTCCGAACTGGTGGTGACCCGGGCCGCGGGCCGCTCGGCCCTGCGCGCGCTGGTGGCCCCGGTGGTGGTGGCCTTGATCATCGGCACGCTGGCCGTGGCCATGCTCAACCCCATCGTCGCGGCGACAAGTGAGCGGGCCGAGCAATTGACCCAAGAATACCGGTCCAATGGCCGCGCGGCGCTCTCGGTCAGCGACGAGGGGCTGTGGCTGCGGCAAGGCACGGAGGAAGGCCAATCGGTCATTCGCGCATGGCGCACAAACGCCGACGCCTCCGTCCTCTATAACGTCACGATCATCAGTTATGACGCTGAGAAGGGTCCGATCCGGCGCATTGAAGCCGAAAGCGCACAACTTAGCAGCGGCGACTGGGAACTCACCGGGGCCAAGATTTGGCCGCTGGCGGCCGGGGTGAACGCCGAAGGCGCGGCGGAGGTGCATGAGACCCTGACGATCCCCTCTTCCCTCACCGTCGAGCGTATCCGCGAGAGCATTGGCCGTGTCGCCGCCGTCTCGATCTATGAACTGCCCGAGTTCATTCGGCAGTTGGAACAGGCCGGGTTCAGCACGCGCCAGCATGAGGTCTGGCTTCAGGCCGAGCTTGCACGGCCCTTCTTTCTAGTGGCCATGGTTCTGGTTGCGAGCGCATTCACCATGCGCCATACCCGCTTTGGGGGGACCGGCGTCGCAGTGCTGGCCTCGATTTTGCTGGGGTTCGGTTTGTATTTCATTCGCAGTTTCGCACAGATCCTTGGCGAGAATGGCCAGATCCCCGTGATCCTTGCCGCTTGGGCGCCGCCCGTGGCGGCGATCTTTCTGGCGCTAGGCCTGCTACTGCATGCGGAGGACGGCTGACATGCGCGCGGCCCTTGTTGGACTTGCCCTTTCATTCGCGCCTCTGAGCCTTGCCGCCCAGACCGCGCCTGCCAGCGACCGCCCCGCCGTTCTGGTGGCCGATCAGGTCTTCATTACACGCGATAAGGTTTTGGTCGCGCAGGGAAATGTCGAAGCCTTCCAAGGTGAGACGCGGCTGCGCGCCACGGCAATCCGCTATGATCAGGCCACCGGCGCGCTTAGTATCGAAGGGCCGATCGTGCTGTCTAAGGGGGAGAATACCACGATCCTCGCCGATGCGGCCTCACTCGATGCGGGTTTGCAGTCCGGCCTTTTGCGCGGCGCGCAGATGATCCTTGAACAGCAGCTGCAGCTTGCCGCCGTGCAGATCAACCGTGTCGAAGGGCGTTATAGCCAACTTTACAAAGCCGCCGTAACCTCTTGCAAAGTCTGCGAAGATGGCGAAACACCGCTCTGGCAAATCCGCGCGAAACGGGTGGTGCATGATCAATTGGCGCAGCAGCTTTACTTTGACGAGGCGCAGTTTCGCATCAAGAACGTGCCCATCGCCTATCTGCCCCGCCTGCGCCTGCCCGACCCCACATTGGACCGCGCGACCGGGTTTCTGGCGCCCACGATCCGCTCGACCTCGCAATTGGGCGTCGGGCTGAAACTGCCCTATTTCATCAAGATCGGCGATCACCGCGATCTGACGCTGACCCCCTATCTATCCGCCGAAACCCGCACGCTTGAGTTCCGCTACCGTCAGGCTTTCGTTTCGGGGCGGATCGAGTTCGAAGGGGCGATCACCGATGATGAATTGGATCCCGGCAAAACCCGTGGCTATCTCTTTGGCACCGGCAGTTTCGATCTGCGGCGCGACTACAAACTGTATTTCGATATCGAGACCACGAGCGACAGTTCCTATCTGAGCGACTATGGCTATTCGGGTAAGGACCGTCTGACCAGCGAATTGACCGTCAGCCGCGCACGGCGCGATGAATATATGCGGGCAACCCTGCTGAACTACCAATCGCTCCGCGATGGTGAGGACAATGATCTGCTGCCCAACCTGGTCTTGGATGGTGAATTCCAGCGGCGCTATTTCCCGACTTCCGTGGGCGGCGAACTCCGCCTGACGCTTGAGGCCCATAGCCACCGCCGGTCGTCGGACCTCAGCACCGATGGTAATGGGGATGGCGAAGCCGACGGGCGCGATGTGTCGCGGCTTAACGGGGAGGCCGCTTGGCTGCGGCGTTTTACCTTCGGCAATGGTCTGGTGACCGATGTTGAGGCGGGGGCAAGCTTTGGTCTGTTCAACATCGCGCAGGATGCCGTTTATGACGGGCGCTACTCCGACCTCGTGCCCCATGCTGCCGTCACCATGCGCTACCCCATGCAGCGCCGCGAGGCCGCAGGCGTGGTGCAACAGCTTGAACCGCTGGTGCAATTGGGCTGGACTGGCGGTGATCGGCTCGACATTCCGAATGAGGAAAGCACGCTTGTGGAATATGACGAGGGCAACCTCTTGGCGCTCAGCCGTTTCCCCCGGCCCGACCGGCGCGAACGGGGTGCTGTGGCGGCCATCGGGGTGAATTGGGCGCGGCTCGATCCCAACGGCATGGATGCCAGCCTGTCTTTCGGTCAGGTGATCCGCGCTGATGCTGATGATGCCTTTAGCTTTAGCTCAGGGCTGCAGGGCACCCATTCCGATTTCCTGCTTGCCGGGCAATTGCGCAGCGACAACGGTCTGGCGCTTATCGGGCGCGGGCTGGTCGACGATGACTTCGAGGTCGCCAAGGCCGAGTTGCGCGGGGTCTGGGATTTCAAACGCGGGCAGATCTCGGGCAGTTATGTCTGGCTACACGAAGATGCCGCCGAGGACCGCAACGAAGACGTGTCGGAGATCACCTTTGACGGCAGCTATTCGATCAACAGCCAGTGGCAGGCCTCCGCCGAATGGCGGTTCGACCTTGCTGACGAACGCGCGGCGACGGCGGGTCTTGGCCTGAGCTACAACAATGAATGCGTGCAGGTCGACCTTTCCGTGAACCGCAGCTATTCATCCTCAACAAGTGTTGAGCCCTCAACGGATATCGGTTTTAACATCGGCCTCAGGGGCTTTGCCGCAAACACCGGAACAGAAAGATACGTACGCTCATGTGGGAAGTAACGAAACAGACCGTCCGCGCCGGGATCCGTGGGACTGCGGCACTCGCCCTTGCTCTGGTCATCGGCCAATCCGCAGCGGCGCAGAACCTCTTTGCGCCCGTGGCGCGTGTCAATGACGAGGTGATCACCGGCTACGAAGTGCAGCAGCGCCAGCGCTTTATGCAGCTGATCGGCGCCCCCGGGGCCGATACCGACAGCGTGATCGACAGTCTGATCGACGACCGCCTGCGTGGGCAGATCCTTGATCAAGCCGGGCTTGAAGTCACCCCTGAGGGCATTCGATCCGGCATGGCGGAATTTGCCAGCCGCGCGGATCTGACGACCGAGGAGTTTCTGAAAGTCCTTGGCCAAGCGCAGATTTCCGAAGAAACTTTTCGCGATTTCATCGTGATCAGCGCCGCATGGCGTGACCTTATTCGCGCGCGCTATAATGGCCGCGTTAACATCACCGACGAAGAGGTCGACCGCGCCCTTGGCAGCAGCCGTGGCAACAATGGTCTGCGCGTGCTGTTGTCGGAGATCATCATCCCCGCCCCGCCGCAGAACGCCGATCAGGTGAATGCACTCGCCGAACGGATTTCTGAGAGCCGCTCCGAAGCCGAGTTTTCGTCCTATGCCAGCAAATACTCCGCCACCGCCTCGCGCGGGCGCGGTGGCCGGATGCCTTGGACACCGCTGGAGAATCTGCCCGCCAGCCTGCGGCCCATCCTGCTTGCCCTCGCCCCGGGTGAGGTGACAGCGCCGCTGCCCATTCCCAATGCCGTGGCGCTGTTCCAGCTGCGCGGCATCGAAGAGACCGGCAAGCCGAGCGTCGAGTATTCCGAGATCGATTATGCCGCCTATTACATCCCCGGTGGCCGTTCCGAGGCTGCCCTGTCGCGCGCGGCACAGCTGCGCGGTCAGGTGGATCAATGTGACGACCTCTATGGCGTGGCCAAGGGCCAGCCCGCCAACGTGCTGGACCGTGGTACCAAGGCCCCGGCGGAGATCCCGCAGGACGTGGCCATTGAACTGGCGAAACTCGATCCCGGCGAAGTCTCCACCGCGCTGACCCGTGCCAATGGGGAGACTTTGGTCTTCCTGATGCTCTGCAACCGCACCACGGCGGCCAATGCCGATGTCAACCGCGAGGCGGTGGTCAGTTCGATCCGGCAGCGCAAGCTTGAGGGCTATGCCACACAGCTGCTGGAACAGGCCCGCGCCGAAGCCCGTATCACCCGCCAATGAGCCGCCCGTCCCGGCCGGTGGCCATCACCTGCGGTGAACCCGCCGGGATCGGCCCCGAGATCGCCGCCCGCGCTTGGGCGGCGCTTTCGAAGGACATCCCAATGGTCTGGATCGGCGACCCGCGTCATCTGCCGCAGGATGTTCCGCACCGCGTGATCGGCAGCCTGGATGAGGTGAGCGCGCCCAGTGCCGACGCGCTGCCCGTGCTCCCCCATCCCTTCGACAGCGCCGCCCTGCCGGGCGTGCCGCAGCCCGGCCATGCGCAGGGGGTGATCGATGTGATCGCCCGGGCGGTCGATCTGGTGCAGACGGGCGCCGCCTGCGGCGTCTGCACCGCGCCGATTCACAAGAAGGCCCTGCAAGACGGGGCCGGTTTCGCCTATCCGGGCCATACCGAATACCTCGCAGCGCTGGCAGGCGTCGACGACGTGGTGATGATGCTCGTCTCTGATCAATTGCGCGTCGTGCCTGCCACGATCCATATCGCGCTCGATCAGGTGCCGCAGGCGCTGACCCCTTCGGGCCTGCGCCGCACGATTGAGATCACCGCGCAGGAATTGCAAAACCGCTTTGGCATCGCCCGCCCCCGGATTGCCGTCGCCGGGCTGAACCCGCACGCGGGCGAAGGCGGCAGCATGGGCCGGCAAGAGATTGACTGGATCGCGCCGCTGATCCTTGAGATGCAGGGCGAAGGCTTTGCGCTGACCGGGCCGTTGCCTGCCGATACGATGTTCCACGCCCGCGCCCGCGAAGGCTATGACGCGGCGGTGGCGATGTATCACGACCAAGCGCTGATCCCGATCAAGACCTTGGATTTCGACCGGGGCGTGAATGTGACGTTGGGGCTGCCCTTCGTGCGCACCTCGCCCGATCACGGCACCGCCTTTGACATCGCGGGCCAAGGGCGCGCCAACCCGACCAGCATGATCGAAGCGATCAAATTGGCATGGCAGATGGGCCAGAAGACATGAGTGCAATCGACAATCTCCCGCCGCTGCGCGAGGTGATCAACACCCACGAATTGGCGGCGCGCAAGTCCCTCGGCCAGAACTTTCTGCTGGATCTGAACCTCACGGCCAAGATCGCGCGTCAGGCCGGGGATATGGCCGATTGCGACGTGTTGGAGATCGGCCCCGGGCCCGGAGGCCTCACCCGTGGGCTGTTGGCTGAAGGCGCGCGTCATGTGTTGGCGATCGAAAAGGACCGCCGCTGCCTGCCCGCGCTGGCCGAGGTGGCGGAACATTACCCCGGTCGCCTGACGGTGATTGAAGGCGACGCGCTTGAGATCGACCCGCTAAGCCATCTAACCCCGCCCATCCGGGTGGCCGCCAACCTGCCCTATAACGTCGGGACCGAACTGCTGGTCCGCTGGCTCACCCCGCCCGAGTGGCCGCCGTTCTGGCAAAGCCTCACGCTGATGTTCCAGCGCGAGGTGGCGGAGCGGATCGTGGCGCAGCCGGGGGCGAAAGCCTATGGGCGGCTGGCCGTGCTGGCGCAGTGGCGCAGCGACGCGCGGATCGTGATGCAGTTGCCGCCGGGCGCCTTCACCCCGCCGCCCAAGGTCTCGTCGAGCGTGGTGCATCTGACCGCGCTGCCCGAGCCGCGCTTCCCTGCTGATCCGAAGGTGCTGAGCCATGTGGTCGCGATGGCCTTCAATCAGCGGCGCAAGATGCTGCGCTCGGCGCTGAAAGGCGCCGCGCCGGATATTGAGGACCGTCTGACCGCCGCGGGGCTGAAACCCACCGACCGCGCCGAACAGGTGCCGCTTGAGGGGTTCTGCGCCCTCGCCCGCGAGATTGCCAAGGGGTAACCATGCTCTACCGACTATTGCTCGTCTTTGCCCTGTTGCTGGGGCTTTCCGCCTGCGCCCTGCCGCGCAACGGCCCACCACCTCTGGGCACCGAGGCCGAGATCGCGGAACTCGCTCGCGCCATCGAAGACCTCTCTCCACAGGTAAATCCCGAAGAGGCCGCCCGTGCCGCGCGGATCGCTTACCGGCATACCCATGAACTGGCGATCGCCTATCAAATCACGGACCCGCCGCTGATCCATAACGTGAAGGTCAACAACGGCAGCAAGCCGCGCGGCCTGTGTTGGCATTGGGCTGAGGATTTGGAGAACCGTCTGAAGGCCGAGGGGTTCGCCACGCTCGACCTGCACCGCGCCATCGCCAATGGCGACTCGCGGATCCTGCTGGACCATTCCACCGCCATCATCTCAGCCGCCGGGGCACCGATGCAGGCGGGGCTTGTCCTTGATCCGTGGCGGCGCGGGGGCGAGCTGTTCTGGTCGCCGGTCACCAGCGACCCGCGTTATGACTGGGCGCCGCGCGAAGAGGTGCTGCGGCGCAACGGGCGGATCAGATATGTGCAGGCGGGGATGGAAGGGTAAATCTGCCCCGCGCTGCCGACCCTCACCACCCACGAAAAAGCCCCGCAAATCGCGGGGCTTTTCTTATTCTGCGACCTTTGCGGTGTCGCTCTTGCTGTCGCCACCCTCCTGCGGCTGTGCCTCTGCCGCTTTCGGTTTGGGCTTGCGGCGCGGGGCGCGTTTCGGCTTGGGCTTGCTCTCGGGCGTGTCGACCAGCGTGCTCTCTTCGCTGTTCGTCTCGGCCTCGGCCTGCTGTTGCGCGGGCTCTTGCTGCTCGAGCTGTTTGTCGGCTTTCGGCTGCTCGCCCTGCGACTGGCCGCCCTGCTGTGCCTCGCGCTCCTGACGCTCGGCCCGCTCGCGATCCCGCTCGGCCTGACGCTCACGGTTCTGGCGCTCTTGCTCCTCGCGGCGCTGGTCCACTTCGCGCTGTGCCTCGCTCAGCAGGCGCAGGTAGTGTTCGGCGTGCTGTTGAAAGTTCTCGGCGGCCACACGGTCATTGCTCAACTGTGCATCGCGGGCCAGTTGGTTGTATTTCTCGATAACCTGCTGCGGCGTGCCGCGCACCTTGCCCTCGGGGCCGGAGCTGTCGAAAACACGGTTGACGACATTGCCGCCGCCACCTTGCGACGAGCGTTTGCGGTTATTCTTCGACCGGGAGCGTGATCTGGGAGAATTCATGGAATGATGTCAGCCTTGTGTGCTGTGTGTCGTTCACCGGGGGTGCAAAGCACGTCTTGAACCCGGCCTAAGCGATATGTTGGGCATAGTGCCGCGCGGGACCGCCTGTGGCATCCACCGCTGCAACACCCCTGACTAACCATGCCAGAAAGGCTTGGGCAAGAAGAAACTGCCGCTTAGCCCGCCAAATGGCGGTTTTTTCGCGATTTCACGCCGGTTTATCGGCTGAAACGACCCTTGGCCGCCCATCGAGATCATGCGCCAGCGTGACCCGGCCCCAGCCCGCCGTGGCAAAGATTTCCTGCACCGCTTCGCCCTGTTGCCAGCCGATTTCGACCATAACGCGGCCTTGGGGCGTGAGGTGGCCCTGCGCCTCGGCGGCGATGATGCGGTAGATGCTCAGCCCGTCTTGGCCGTCAGTCAGCGCCATTTCCGGCTCATGCTGGCGCAATTCGGGAGAGACATTGGCCATTTCCTCGGCGGCCAAATAGGGCGGGTTCGACAGGATCAGGTCAAACCGCCCCTCAACGGCGCTGAACCAGTCGGACTGCCGGATATCGGCGCGGTCGGCCACCCCGTGCTGCACCGCATTGGCGCTGGCTTGAAGACAGGCAGCTTCCGAGAGGTCCACGCCCAGCCCAGTCGCCGCCGCCCGTTCGGCCAGCAGGGTGACGAGGATACAGCCCGAGCCGGTGCCGAGGTCCAGAATGCGGGTGAAATCCTCGCCGAGCGCAAGGTCGATCAGGGTCTCCGTCTCGGGCCGCGGGTCAAGCACATCGCGGCTGATCGCGAAATCGCGGCCATAAAAAGCCCGCCGCCCGATCAACTGCGAGACTGGCACGCGCACGGCGCGCAGGGCGATGAGTTGGTCAAAGCGTTCGGCGACCTCGGGGGCGATTTCCTCGGGCGCGATGAGGGTCACGCGGGCGGCATCGACGGCGGCGGCATGGGCGAGCAACAGCCGCGCGTCCCGCGCCGGATCGGGCACACCGGCGGCACGCAGCCGTCCGGCGGCGGCGGCCATAGCTTGGGCGGCGGTCTGAGGCCTCACCCCTCCATCTCCGCCAATTGCCGCGCTTGGGCGTCAGCAGTCAGCGCATCGACGATCTCATCCAGATCGCCCTGCATCACGGCTTCGAGCCGGTATAGCGTCAGGTTGATCCGATGGTCCGTCATACGACCTTGGGGGAAATTATAGGTGCGGATCCGCTCAGAGCGGTCACCGGAGCCCACCTGAGCCGCCCGGTCGGCAGAGCGTTCGCTGTCCATCCGGCTGCGCTCCATATCATAGAGCCGCGCCTTGAGCACCTGCATCGCCTTGTCGCGGTTGCGGTGTTGGGACTTCTCTGACGAGGTGACGACGATCCCGGTCGGGATATGGGTGATCCGCACGGCGGAATCGGTGGTGTTGACGTGCTGGCCGCCGGCGCCCGAAGAGCGCATCGTGTCGATCCGCAGGTCATTTGCGTTGATCTCGATATCCACATCTTCGGCTTCGGGCAGGACCGCCACGGTCGCCGCCGAGGTATGGATACGCCCGCCGCTTTCGGTAGTGGGCACGCGCTGCACGCGGTGCACGCCGCTTTCGAACTTGAGACGGGCAAAGACATTCTGACCGGTGATATGGGCCACGACCTCTTTCACGCCGCCGAGTTCGGTCATCTGGCTTTCGATCAGGTCGAACCCCCAGCCCTGCGCCTCGGCATAGCGTTGGTACATGCGCAGAAGGTCACCGGCGAAAAGCGCCGCCTCATCGCCGCCCGTGCCGGGGCGGATCTCCAACATGGCGGGTTTCGCATCCGCCGCGTCGCGCGGGAGAAGTGCGAGTTGCAACCCCTCCTCGACCTCCGGCAGACGGGCGCGCAGGCGCGGCAGTTCATCCCGCGCAAGCTCGGCCATCTCGGGGTCTTTCAGCATCTCTTCGGCCTCTTCAAGGTCGCGCTGGAGCTGCTGGTAGAGGTCGATCTGATCGACCACGGGCTTGAGATCGCTGTATTCTTTCGCGAGGGCTGCAAAATCGGCCCCATCAGAGCCCGCAGACATGCTGGCCTCCAGAAACTGGAAGCGTTGCGAGATTTGCGCGAGGCGGTGCATCGGGATCATGGGGTTCCTGTCGCTTATGCAAATGCTTTGGTCAAGAGGCGGCTTGTGCTATCATGGGCTATGACACGTCTTATGCCGCTCATCTGCCTTATGGGCCTGACGGCCCTGCACCCTGCCCTTGCGGATGTCAAAGCGCCGGGCGGCAAGACGATTGATTGCTATTGCACCAACAGCAGCGGTGCCCGTGTGGAACTGGGTGAGACCATTTGCCTGCAAGTGGATGGGCGCATGTTCATGGCGCAATGCCAGATGTCGCTCAATGTGCCGATGTGGCGGGAGGTGCAGCAAGGCTGCCTGTCATCGCGCCTCGATCTGATCAAGCCATCCGTTGACCCGCTTGGCGTTGACCCCCAGATCTGATCGGCCAAAGCGCGAGCGGCCATAGACCTCGACATAGCGCGGCGCGTCTCCGTAGACGCCGATGGTGGTGAAATCGGGATAGCCCATCAATTTGGTGCGGGTGACATAGGTGACCTGCCCCTCGGCGAGCGATCCGGCGACGACTTCGGTGCGCGGGGTTTGCAGGATCACCCGGTCAAGCTGGGCCAAGGTCTCGGCCCCGTCGCCGTCGACCGGCGCGCGCCGGATATAGCTGTTGGTGCCTTGGGTCTTGCCCATCTTCTGCCCTTCGGCCTGAACATGCCAACGCGCGGTGTCGATGGGCGCAAGGCGGACATAGGCCACCAAGGCGACGAGGGCGATCACGATGATCCAGAACAGCATTTTAAGCACCTTTCAAAGCTCGGCGGTCAGGGGCGACGGAGGTCGCAGTAAGCAAGCCGGCCCGCCGTTCAGCGGACCGGTGCGTGATGTCGTGGCTTTCGCTCACGCGGTTCTCATGCGGTGACCCAACAGCGACAGAATCTCGGTCGCGACATGGGCACCCGCCACCGCCGTGGCGCCGGTGGTGTCGAAGGGGGGCGAGACTTCGACAACGTCACCGCCCATGATGTTGATCCCCGCCAGATCGCGCAGCATGATCGACGCTTGCGCCGAGGTCAGCCCGCCCCACACCGGCGTGCCGGTGCCGGGGGCAAAGGCCGGGTCAAGCGCGTCGATGTCAAAGGTCAGATAGCAGGGGCGATCGCCGAGGATCTTCTTGATCTTGGCAACGGTGGCCTGCGGGCCCTTCTCATGCACCTCACGCGCGTCGATGATATTGACGCCCATCGTGTCCTCATTGGTGGTGCGAATGCCGACCTGCACGCTGGTCGACGGGTCGACAATGCCAGACTTCACGGCCTTGTAGAACATCGTCCCGTGGTCGATCCGGTCCATGTCGTCGTCTTGCCAAGTATCCGTATGCGCATCGAACTGTAACAGGCTGATGGGCCCGTATTTTTCCGCATAGGCCTTGAGGATCGGGAATGAGATATAGTGATCCCCCCCCAGCACTACAGAGGCCGCCCCGGCGTCCAGAATGGTCTTGATATGGGCCGTCAGGGCGGCGGGAAACTGGCTGACATGACCATAGTCGAAGGCCAGATCGCCGTAATCCGCGATGGCGAATTCGCTGAGCACGTCGAAATCCCAGCCATAGGGCGCATCGGGCGCTTGCAGCGCGCTGGCCTCGCGGATGGCGCGGGGGCCAAGGCGCGTGCCGGGGCGGTTGGTCACCGCTTGGTCGAAGGGCACGCCTGTTACCGCGATGTCGACGCCGGTCAGATCCTTGGTGTATTTCCGTCGCAGGAAGGAGGTTGCCCCGCCAAAGGTCAACTCATAGCTAGGCCCTTTGAGGTCCTCGCGGGTAAAGGCCATATCCATCTGTTTGGCCGCGTCTTCCAATGCCATTAGTTGCCTCCTGCTGGCTGCGCCCGCTCAACGATACGGGCGAAAAAGGATGCGCCAAGCGGCGCGATCTCGTCGTTGAAGTCGTATTCCGGGTGGTGCAGCCCCGCGCCTTCCCCGGCCCCGAGGAAGAGATAGGCGCCGGGGCGTTTTTCAAGCATGAAGCTGAAATCCTCCGCACCCATCTCGCGGCCATAGTCGCCGTGCACTTGGGCCGCGCCCACCACCTCTGTCGCTGCCGCGATGGCGGCCTCGGCCTTGACCGGGTCATTGACCGTGGCGGGATAGCCGACCTCATAGTCCAACTCGGCGGTGACGTCATAACTCGCCGCCTGCCCGTCCACGATCTGCTGCATCCGGCGCATGACCATGGCTTGCACCTCACGGTCAAAGGTGCGCACGGTGCCGTTGATATAGGCCGTCTCAGGGATGATGTTATCGGCGGTGCCGGTGTGAATCTGCGTGACTGAGACGACCAAATCCTGCGCCGCGACATGGTTGCGGCTGACGATGGTCTGAATGGCCGTGGCGATGCCACAGGCCGCCACGACGGGGTCGCGGCTCTCATGGGGCATCGCGCCATGGCCGCCTTTGCCCTTGATATGAATGTGGAATTCATCCACCGCCGCCATGATCGGCCCCGGCGTCGTGTAGAATGCGCCTTCGTCAAAGCCGGGCGCGTTGTGGATGCCGTAGACCTGCGCGATTTCGAAACGCTCCATGATGCCTTCTTCGACCATCACGCCCGCGCCGCCGCCCGCCTCTTCGGCGGGTTGAAAGATCAGCGCTACCCGGCCTGCGAAATTGCGTGTCTCGGCCAGATATCGCGCGGCGCCGAGAAGCATGGTGGTATGCCCGTCATGGCCGCAGGCGTGCATCTTGCCTTCCCGCGTGCTGGCATAGTCCTTGCCCGTTGCCTCTTGGATCGGCAGCGCATCCATATCGGCGCGCAGGCCGATGGTCGGGCCTTCGCCCTGCCCCTCGATGATCGCCACGATGCCGGTTGTCGCGATGCCCTCGTGCAGATCATCCACACCAAACGCGCGCAGCCGCTCGGCCACAAAAGCTGCCGTCTCATGGCAGTCGAACGCCAGTTCGGGAATCCCGTGCAAATGGCGCCGCCATGCTGTCATATCCTCCGCAAAGGCGTTGATGCGGTTCACCACGGGCATGGGCTGGACTCCTTGGGTTTGGTTTGGTCAGGGTGCATCTGACACCAGACATACGGGGCCTGCAATGCCGGACAACACAAAAGCCGATCTCATTCACGATTCAGATGCCGGGATCGAACGGTTGCTCGAAATCATGCGCCGCCTGCGCAACCCTGAGACGGGCTGCCCGTGGGATATCGAGCAGGATTTCGACAGCATCGCCCCCTATACCATTGAAGAGGCTTATGAAGTCGCGGATGCCATCGCACGGCGTGATTGGGGCGAGCTTGAGGGGGAGTTGGGCGATCTGCTGCTGCAATCGGTCTATCACACGGCGATGGGTGAAGAAGCGGGGCATTTCACCTTTCAATCCGTGGTCCGCAACATCAGCGATAAGATGGTGGCGCGGCATCCGCATGTCTTTGGCGACGAATCCCGCGACAAGAGCGCCGAACAGCAGACCGCCGATTGGGAAAAGATCAAAGCCGCCGAACGCGCGGGCAAAGCACAGGGGGGCACCTTGGACGGGGTGGCGATCGGCCTGCCAGCGCTGTTGCGGGCGATGAAGCTTCAGAAACGCGCGGCGCGTGTGGGGTTCGACTGGCCCGAGACGACGCAGGTGCTCGACAAGATCACCGAAGAGGCTGCCGAATTGGTCGAGGCGAAGGACCAGCTGAGCCAAGCGGAGGTCGAGGAAGAATACGGCGATCTGCTCTTCGTCATGGCCAATCTGGGCCGTCATCTGGGGCTGGACCCGGAGGCCGCTTTGCGCGCCGCCAATGCCAAATTCACCCGCCGGTTCGAAGGGGTCGAGGCCCGGCTTGCCGCCATGGGCAAAGCCCCGCAAGACAGTGATCTGGCCGAGATGGACGCGCTATGGGAGGCGGTGAAACTGGCGGAACGCGGCTAATCCCCCGGGCAGCGGCTGGACAAAGCCCCGCCCCTCCGGCAAGGCTCTGCCCCAAGCAATTTGACGAAAGTAAGCCCATGACCCCGCGCAAAATCATCATCGACACCGACCCCGGACAGGACGACGCCGTGGCGATCCTCCTTGCCCTCGCCAGCCCGCAAGAGATTGAGGTTCTGGGCATCACCTGTGTCGCGGGCAACGTGCCGCTGGACCTGACTTCGAAAAACGCGCGGATCGTTTGCGAATTGGCGGGGCGGGATGATGTGAAAGTCTTCGCCGGTTGCGACCGCCCGCTGGGGCGTGATCTGGTGACGGCGGAACATGTGCATGGCAAGACCGGGCTCGACGGCCCTGACCTGCCCGATCCAACCATGCCGCTGGCCGAAGGGCATGGGGTGGATTTCATCATCGAACAGGTCCGCGCCCATCCCGCAGGCAGTGTAACCCTTTGCCCCTTGGGGCCGCTGACCAATATCGCGACCGCCCTGCAAAAAGCGCCCGACATCGCTGAGAAGGTGCAAGAGATCGTGCTGATGGGCGGCGGCTATTTCGAGGGGGGCAACATCACGCCCACGGCGGAATTCAACATTTACGTCGACCCCCATGCCGCTGATATCGTTTTCAAATCCGGCATTCCGATCGTCGTGATGCCGCTCGATGTCACCCATAAGGCGCTGGTCACCAAACCGCGCAACGATGCCTTCCGCGCACTTGGCACCAAGGTCGGCGTCGCCGTGGCCGAGATGACCGATTTCTTCGAGCGGTTCGACAAAGAGAAATACGGCTCCGAAGGCGCGCCGCTGCATGATCCTTGCGTCACCGCCTATCTGATCAACCCCGATCTTTTCCAAGGCCGTCATATCAATGTCGAGATCGAAACCCAGTCGGAGCTGACCATGGGCATGACCGTCGCCGACTGGTGGCGCGTGACCGACAGCACACCCAACGCGCTTTTCGTAGGCGACCTTGATGCCGATGGGTTCTTTGCCCTGCTCACCGAAAGGCTGGCCCGCCTATGAGCGCACATCTCACCCTCGGCGCGCCTGAGCATCTCGACAAGCTTGTCGCTCTTGTTGCGGCATTCCATGCCGAAGCGGGGATCGAGATGAGCGATGAACAGCGTCGCCGCGGGCTGGCGCCGCTGTTGGACGGCATCCCCCATGGCGCCGCCTATCTGATCGGCCCGCCCCGCGCGCCCATCGGCTATGTGGTGATCTGTTTCGGCTGGTCGGTTGAATTCGGCGGGTTGGACGCCATCATTGATGAAATCTACGTCCGTCCCGGCGTGCGGGGTCGCGGCATCGCCTCGGAGGCGCTGATCGCGCTGCCCCGGGCGCTGGCGGCGGGCGGGCTGCGGGCCGTCCATCTTGAGGTGGATCGCAACAATGCCGCGGCGATGAAACTCTATACCCGTGCGGGCTTTCGCCCGCGCGAGGATTACATGCTTATGTCCCGGACCCTGTGATGCGTATTCCTTTCGATAACAGCTATGCCGCCCTGCCCGAGGGGTTCTTTACCCGGCTGGCTCCCACGCCTGTCAAAGCGCCCCAGCTTTTGGCATGGAACGCCGAATTGGCGGCGGAACTGGGTATCGAAGGGGCTGAGCCCGCGCAAATCGCGCAGGTCTTCGCCGGAAACGATGTGCCTGCGGGGGCCGAACCCCTGGCGCAGCTTTACGCCGGGCATCAATTCGGCAACTTCAACCCGCAGCTTGGCGATGGCCGGGCGATCCTGCTGGGGGAAGTCGTCGATCAGAGCGGCCAGCGCCGCGACATCCAGTTGAAAGGCTCTGGCCCCACGCCCTATTCGCGGATGGGCGATGGCCGCGCATGGGTCGGGCCGGTGCTGCGGGAATATCTGGTGAGCGAGGCGATGCATGCCCTTGGCGTGCCCACCACCCGCGCCCTGGCCGCTGTCGCCACCGGAGAGCCGATCCTGCGCGAAAGCGGCCCCCTGCCCGGCGCCATTGTGACCCGCGTCGCCGCCAGCCACCTGCGCGTCGGCACCTTTCAGGTCTTCGCCCATCGCGGGGAGACTGACGCGCTCAAAACCCTCACCGACTATGCCATCGCGCGCCATTACCCCGAGGCCGATGGCCCGCTTGGCCTTTTGCGCGCGGTCTGTGCCGCGCAGGCGGAACTGGTGGCGCAGTGGATGGCCGTGGGCTTTATCCACGGCGTGATGAACACCGACAATTGCAGCATCTCGGGCGAGACGATCGATTATGGCCCCTGTGCCTTTATGGATGCCTTCCATCAAGGCCGTGTCTTCAGCTCCATCGACTGGCAGGGGCGCTATGCCTATGGAAACCAGCCGCAGATCGTGGTCTGGAACATGGCGCAGCTGGCGACCTCGCTCTTGCAGCAGATGGAGGACAAGGAGAGCGCCGTCGAAGAGGCCACCGAGATCGTTCACGACATGCCCGACTTGATCGAAGCCGCATGGCTGCGCCGTTTCGCGGCCAAGGTTGGTATCTCAACGCCGCGGGCCGAAGATGTCGATCTGATCAACGAATTGCTGGGGCTGATGCAAAAGGATGGCGCGGACTTCACCAATGCCTTCCGTGCCCTTCCTACAGATCAAGCCCGCGACCAGTTCACCGACCGCGACGCTTTTGACACATGGGCCGAAGGCTGGCGCGCGCGGATCGAAGGGGAACCCGATCCGCAAGCGGTGATGAATGCGGCGAACCCCGCCGTGATCCCCCGCAACCACCGGATCGAGCAGATGATCGAGGCCGCCGTCGCAGGCGACATGGCCCCTTTCGAGCGGCTGATGAAAGCGCTGGCCACCCCCTTTGACGAGACGGACCCCAAGCTTCAGCGCCCGCCAACCGAGGACGAGATCGTGCCCGCCACATTCTGCGGCACCTAAGCTCAGTGGCTGCGGGGTTTACGGTTAATCAGGTAAATCCCCGCCGCCACCGCCAGCAATGCGGCCCAAATGCTCAGCCCCACCTCTTCCGAGAGGATCAGCCAGCCCAGAAGCACGGCAAAGACCGGCGACAGGAAGCTAAAGGAGGCGACAGAGGCTGCGGGATAGATCGTCAGCAGCCAGAACCACGCCAGAAAGCCAAAGCTCGCCACCGCGATGATCTGATAGGCAAGCCCCGCTAGATGCACCGGGGCCACCTCGCGCAGCAAGGGGCCAAAGAGCGGCGCAAGCAGCAGAAGGATCGGGGCGGAGATCACCAGTTGCATCATGAGTTGCTGCGCGGGCGGCACCTTGGCCAGCGGCGTGACGCGAACGCAAAGCGCGATGCCGGCCCAGCAGAGGGCGGCGAAAAGCGCCAGAAGATCGCCCAGCCAATGCGCCCCTTCGGTTCCGCCATCGCTTAGCGCCAGCACCACACCGCCCATGGCCAGCCCCATGCCGATGAGCCGCGCCCCGCTTAGCCGCTCTCCCGGTAGCCACAGATGCGCGGCAATGCCAAGCCAGACCGGCATGGAGTAAAGCAGGATCGAGGCGCGGCTGACCGTAGTCAGATCGAGCGCGAGGAACAGGCAGACAAACTCAAGCGTAAAGAAAAGCCCTGCCGCCACACCGCCCCATAGCGCAGCGCGCGGGATCGACAGGCTGACGCCCCGCAACCGCATCCAGATCAGCAGCAAAAACACCGCCCCGAGAGAGCGCAGCCCGGCCAGAAAGACCGGGTTGAAGCCGCCAGTGCTGACCTTGATGACGACTTGGTTAAAGCCGAGGTTCAGCGCGAAGAGCACCAGTGCCACGGCGCCGAATGTATCAATGTGTGATTTGCGTTCCATCCCGCCAGAAGCGCTGCCCGGATCAGATAAGTCAATGGCGCGCCGCGGTTTTCCGGGCGCGCCATTTCGCTGTCCTAGGGAGGTGCCTCGGCTCAGGCCGCCTGCTGGCCGCCCGGCTTGCCACCGCCGCCACCGCGCCTGCGACGCCGCCCGCCGCTTGGCTTGCCCGCGCCTTCACCACCGCCGCCGCCGCCACCGGGACGACCGCCACCACCACCGGGGCGGCCACCGCGTCTGCGGCCCCGGCCCTTGGGTTTCGCAGGCTCATCAATCACTTCCCAAGGACGGCCCGAGGCCACGGGGATCGAAATGCCCATGGTCTTTTGGATCGCCTTCAGTTCGCCCATTTCATCGGGGGCGCAGAAGGCCACGGCGGCCCCGTCCTTGCCCGCCCGCGCGGTCCGGCCAATGCGGTGGACATAGTTGTCCGGCACATTCGGCAGGTCGAAGTTATAAACGTGTTTCACATCCGGAATGTCGAGGCCCCGCGCCGCCACATCGGTGGCCACCAGCACGGTGATATCGCCATTCTTGAACCCCGCAATCGCGCGGTCCCGCTGACCTTGGCTTTTGTTGCCATGGATCGAAGCCGCGTCAAACCCGGCCTTCACCAGCGTCTTCATCAGCTTTTCCGAGCCGTGTTTCGTGCGGCCAAAGACCAGCGCGCGTTCGCCCTTGTGCTTGGCCAGCAGCTCTTTCAGCAGTTCGGTCTTCTCGGCCTTGGCGATGAAATGCACCTCTTGCGTCACCTTATCCGCCGCCTTGCCCGGAGGCGAGACTTCGATGCGGATCGGGCTGTTGAGATAGCTGTTGGCGATCTCGTTCATCAGCTTGGGCATGGTCGCCGAGAAGAGCATTGTCTGCCGCTCTTTCGGGATCATGTTCGAGATTTTGCGCAGGTCATGGATGAATCCCATGTCGAGCATCTGATCGGCCTCATCCAGCACGAGAAAGGTCGTTGCGTCGAGCTTGACCGCGCGGCGGTCGAGCAGGTCCAGCAGACGGCCCGGTGTGGCAATCAGCAGATCGACACCCCGTTCCAGACGTTTGATCTGGGTGTTGATCGACTGGCCGCCCACCACCATCGCCACTTTGATCGGCGTGCCTTCGGCATAGCCGCGCAGGTTCACGGCGATCTGCTGCGCCAGCTCGCGCGTAGGCGCAAGCACCAGCCCGCGCACGGAACGCGCTGCGGGGCGGCCCTCGATCTCCATCATCTGGGCCAGCAGCGGAACGCCAAAGGCGGCGGTCTTGCCGGTGCCGGTCTGGGCAAGGCCCATCACGTCGCGCCCGTTCAGCGCATGAGGGATCGCCTGTTTCTGGATCGGGGTCGGCTCGTTCAGCCCCATCTCTTTCAGTCGGGCCACCAGTTTGGCAGGCAGGCCCATCATGTCAAAATCGCTCATTCGTTCACTTTCCGGCCCGCGAAGACGCGCGCCATGTTCTTTCGCCGCGCCACTCAACAGGCGCCACGGGGTCGCGCAAGCCAGATCGCGGGCGCAGGCCACATGCCTCACACCCGTCTGTCGCGCTTGGCCCCACGCGTGATTTTGGGAACATCGGCGGGCCTTGTCGTCAGCGTCCCAGAGGCCCCTCATGGGACTTGGCGCTGATACTGCTCACGCGGCAGAAGGCTTCGCTTGATGCTCACATGGGCGGTGCGGGCGCAAAAGTCAACCGGCGCGGTCAATTCCGGTGGCGTCCGGCGGTGCTAAAATGCTAGGACCGTAGTCCGACGGACGAAGGGCGAGACGATGCGCAACCCGATCATCAAACGCTGCGAGGCCATGGGCCTGCGCATGACAGGTCAACGCCGGGTCATCGCACAGGTGATTCACGACAGCGAAGACCACCCCGATGCCGAAGAGATCCTGACCCGCGCCAGCGTGATCGACAGCGGCATCTCCATCGCCACGGTCTACCGCACGGTGAAGCTGTTTGAGGAAGCGGGCATCCTCGACAAGCTGGAGTTCGGCGATGGCCGGGCGCGCTATGAAGACGCGCAGCGGGCGCATCACGACCACCTGATCGACGTGAACTCGGGCGAGGTCATCGAATTCGTCGATGCGGAAATCGAAGAGCTTCAGGAACGCATCGCGCGCAAACTGGGTTACAAATTACAGGGCCACCGGATGGAACTCTACGGTGTGCCGATCAAGAAGGATGACCCATGACAGAACGTGACCGCCCTTTGCTGGCCGTGTTGATCGACGCCGACAACGTGCCCGCAAAACATGCCGCAGCCATCATGCGGGAGGTCACGACGATTGGGGAGCCTGCCCTGCGACGGGTCTATGGCGATTGGTCGAATGACCACCTCAAGGGCTGGAAAGCGCCGATCCGCGAGTTGGGTTTGGTGGCGCATCAGGAAACCGCGAACACCAAGGGCAAGAACGCCAGCGACATCGGGCTGGTCATTCAGGCGATGGACATCCTGCACAGCCGCCGCTTCGATATTATCGTGATCGTTTCCTCCGACAGCGATTTCACCGCGCTGGTGAACCGCCTGCGCGAAGATGGGGTGACCGTTATCGGCATTGGCGAGAAGAAGACCCACGATTCGCTGCGCAATGTCTACAACCGCTTCATCCTGATCGAAAACCTCGACGAGGTAGAGCCCGACACCCCCTCGCGGGCCAAGGCCAAGGTGGGCGATGCCCTGCCCCTGTTCAAAGCCGCGATGGACAAGATCGACACCGAAGACGATTGGTACAACCTCGGCCAGATCGGCCAAACCATTCAGGCGGCGCATCCCGATTTCGACAGCCGTACCTATGGCCATGGCAAGCTGAGCGCCTTGGCCGCCGACCTCAAAGCCTTGGAAACGCGCAAAGACGGCAACCGCTTGATGGTCCGCCTAAAAAGCTAACGCCGGATCACTCGGCGGCGCGCTGCTCTTGCCGCGCCACACGGGCGAGCATGGCGGGCAACAGCACGCTCAGCACCACCAGACGCATGATGTGGCAGGCGGCCACGAAGCCCGGCACCACCGCCAGCACGGCGCCAAGGGCGATCATCGTCTCCAGCCCGCCGGGTGCGAAGGCCACCAGCACATGCCCCAGCGGCATGCCAAGCGCCCAGGCCACCGGGACGGCGCCCAGCCCTGCGAGCCCCACCGCCACGCCGGTAATCGCCAGCCCCGCGCCAAGCCCGCTTGCCAGACGCGCAGGCGTGATGCCCGAAAACCGCGTACCGATGAGGCTGCCGAGCACCAGATAGGCGACAAGGGTCAGCCAGCCCGGCAGAACGCCAGTCTCCAGCTCCGTCAGATGCGCGATGGCCGAGACCACCATCGCACCCATCAAAAGCGGCGCGGGCACGGAAAGCCGGGCAAAGATCATCCCCACGACGACGGAGACGCCGATCATCACGAGGATCGACAGCAGGCTCATCCCCGCCCCCGCGGGGGCGATATTGCCGGTCATGTCGACGCCCATCAGCAAAGCGGCGAAAGGCACGACGATGGTCAGCGCCAAAAGCCGGACCGACTGCGTGATCGAAATGCGCGGCACGTCCGACCCGCTGTCGCTGGCAATCGCCATCACGAAACTCAGATGTCCGGGGGCCGAGGCCAGAAGCGCGGAGCGGGCGTCAAAGCCAAAATACCGCGCCAGCATCCAACGGCAAAGCGCCATGATCCCCCAGATCACCCCGGTCATAAAGACAAAGGCCAGAGGCCAGCGCAGCATGGCGTTCACCGCATCTTGGTTGAACCCTGCCCCCACGGCGATGCCCAGCACGACGAAACAGGCATCCCGCAGCCGCGGATCGACCGCCGTGCGCACCCCCATCAGGCCTAAGACACTCACCGCGATCACCGGGCCAAGCAGCATATAGACCGGCGCATTCAGCCACCAGAACAGCAGCGCACCAAAGGCCCCGGCCGCAAGGGTCAGCACTGTGTCGCGCGCGGCGAGCGAGGGGATCGGCCATCTCATGCGGTAGGGCTAGCACTCCGGTAGAGCCTGCGCCAGTGCCACACGCATGACGCGCATCGCGCACCCTTGCCCTTTCGTCGCAAAAGGTTCATGGGCGACTGGCAATACCACGGGATGAAGGAGCGTGATCATGGACAATCTGCGCGGCGCGATGCTGATGGTGCTGGCCATGGCCGGTTTCGCAGTCGAGGACATGTTCGTCAAACTGACGAGCGATGCGCTCCCCGTCGGTCAGATCATCGCGCTTTTAGGCGCGGGCGGCGGGGCGATCTTTGCCGTGATCCTGCGCATTCAGGGAAAGCGCCTGTTCTCTGCCGATATGCTGACCCAGCCAATCCTGCTGCGTGCCGTGGGCGAAGTGCTGGGCACGCTTTGTTTCGTCACCGCCATCGTGCTGACGCCGCTCTCTTCGGCCTCGGCTATTTTGCAGGCGACCCCTCTGGCCGTCACCCTCGGTGCGGCGCTGTTCCTTGGCGAGCCAGTCGGCTGGCGGCGCTGGAGCGCGATCATCGTGGGCTTCCTCGGTGTGCTCTTGATCGTGCGCCCGGGGCTGGAGGGGTTCAACGCGCTGTCGCTTTTCGCCGTGGCCGGTGTCATCGGCCTCGCTTTGCGCGACTTGGCGACACGCAAAGTTCCCAAAAGCATCAGCTCCATGCAGCTCAGCTTTCTGGCCTTTATCGTCTTGGTCCCCGCAGGGCTGATCCTGATGCTGGCTGCAGGCACGCCAGCCGCCATGCCCGGCGGGGCCGAGGTGCTCTATCTCGCCGGAGCGATGGTGATCGGCGTGCTGGCCTATTACGCCATCGTCGCCGCCATGCGCGTGGGCGAGGTGAGTTTCGTCACCCCCTTTCGCTATACCCGGATGCTCTTTGCGCTGGTAGCGGGGATCGTGGTTTTTGACGAATCCCCCGACACGCTGACGCTGGTCGGGGCCGGGATCATCATCGCCTCGGGGGTCTATACCCTGCTGCGCGAACGCAAAATCACCCCCCGGCCCCGCCGTGGTCTTTCCAAGCCGGGCCTGCCGGGGTAAACCGCCACAAACCCGAACATGAGGACAAAGCCCATGAGCACGATCATCGACATCCACGCCCGCGAAATCCTCGACAGCCGGGGCAACCCGACGGTCGAAGTCGACGTTATCCTCGAAGACGGCACCATGGGCCGCGCCGCTGTCCCCTCCGGTGCCTCGACCGGCGCCTATGAGGCGAACGAGCGGCGCGATGGCGACAAGTCGCGCTATCTGGGCAAAGGCGTGCTCGAAGCCTGCGCCGCGGTCAACGGTGAGATCGCCGAGGCGCTTGTCGGGGTCGAGGCGACCGAACAGGTCGAGATCGACGAGATGATGATCGAACTCGACGGGACCGAGAACAAATCCCGCCTCGGCGCCAATGCGATCTTGGGCGTGTCGATGGCAGCGGCCAAGGCGGCGGCGAACTACTGCGCGCAGCCGCTCTACCGCTACATCGGCGGCACCACCGCACGCGTTCTGCCAGTGCCGATGATGAACATCATCAACGGCGGCGAACATGCCGACAACCCGATCGACATTCAGGAATTCATGATCATGCCGGTCGCCGCGGAAAACATCCGCGAAGCCGTGCGCATGGGGGCCGAGGTGTTCCACACGCTGAAGAAAGAGCTTTCCGCCGCGGGCCTGTCGACCGGGATCGGCGACGAAGGCGGCTTTGCCCCCAACATCAACTCCTCGCGCGATGCGCTTGATTTCATTCTGAAGTCCATCGAAAAAGCGGGCTACAAGCCCGGGGAAGACATGTATCTCGCCCTCGATTGCGCGGCGACGGAATACTATAAAGACGGCAAATATGTCCTCTCCGGCGAAGGCAAAACCCTGTCGAGCGCAGAGAACGCCGACTACCTCGCGGCGCTGGTGAACGACTACCCGATCATCTCCATCGAAGACGGCATGGCCGAAGACGATTGGGACGGTTGGAAGGCGCTGACCGACCTTTTGGGCGGCAAGGTCCAACTGGTGGGCGATGACCTTTTCGTCACCAACCCTGCGCGTCTGAGCGATGGCATCCAGCGCGGCGCGGCGAACTCCATGCTGGTCAAGGTCAACCAGATCGGCACCCTGACCGAGACCCTCAAAGCCGTGGATATCGCGCATCGCGCGGGCTACACCAACGTCATGTCGCACCGCTCGGGCGAGACCGAAGATGCCACCATTGCCGACCTTGCAGTCGCCACCAACTGCGGCCAGATCAAAACCGGCTCGCTGGCGCGGTCCGACAGGCTGGCGAAGTACAACCAGTTGATCCGCATAGAAGAAATGCTGGGCGAGACCGCTCAATACGCGGGCCGCTCGATCCTGCGCGGCTGATGTCGGCCCTCACCGTTCGCCCTGTCACCACCGCTGCGGACCTCGCGGCGGTGGTGGACCTCTGCTGGGCCTATCGCGACTTTCTCTATCACTTCGGCCCGACCGAACAGCGGATCGTTGAGACTTTCTACCCCCAAGACAAATACAGCGCCCTGATGGCGCGCCTGCCCGAGGAACACGCCCGCCCGCGCGGCATCATCCTATTGGCCGAGCGGGATGGCATCCCCCTAGGCTGCGGCATGTCCCATGCGCTGACCGAGACGGAGAGCGAGATCAAACGCGTCTTTGTCACCGATGCGGCCCGTGGCACGGGGGCGGGCCGGGCGATCTGTCAGCGCCTTGTCGATCAAGCGCGGCAGGACGGGTTCGAGAAGGTCTATCTCGACACCTCTGTGGGCTTCGCCCCTGCCCGCGCGCTCTATCGTTCGCTTGGGTTTGTTGAGCGCGGGCCCTATCAACCGATGCCGGATTTCACGCGGGATGCGATCTGTTTCTTTGAGATGCCGCTGAGGGATGTGGGCGCGCCAGCCGAATAACGCAAACGGGGCGGCCAGATTGCCGCCCCGTTTTTCATTGTTGCGCGGTTTACCCGGCGAAGAGTTGCAGGAACTTCTGCTTCGAATACCCCAGCTTCAGCGCCCCACGGTCCGACAGGCGCGGCGCGATGCGCATGCGGATGATGTCCCGGTCGGTATCAAGGGCTGCGTTGAGGCGCAGCACCGCGTCCACCTTGCCGTTTGGCCCCGGGGCGACCTCTTCGATCATGCCTACCAAGACACTGTCTTTGCTCCAGACCGGCGCGCCGATGAGGGTCGCGATGTTGATCGGCCTTGGTGTGGTGGCACTGTTGTCGCCGCCGGTGGTCGCCCGGCCTGCGGTCGCCGTGGGGGTGCTGTCGGGGTCGTCCGTCCCGCTGTGGCCGCTGCCCCCGCCGACCGAGACGCCAGCTCCGGCCCCCAGACCGTCACCGCCGCCCACCGAAGCGCCGACGCCTGCGTTCACACCGTCGCCCCCACCGACCGAAGCGCCAACTCCGGCCCCGATGCCGTCACTGCCGCCAACCGAAGCACCGACACCGACATCCGCGCCGCCATGGTCGCCATGGCCCCCGACGCTGACCCCAACCCCGAGGCCGATTTCGGCCTGCGCTGCGGGTGCGAGCATGAGCGTCACTGCCGTAACGGCGAGGCTGTTTTTGAAAGCACCTGTGTGAAAGATAGTCATAGCGAATCTCCTTCTCTAAGCCGGTCGAATGCCTTCGACCCTTAGCCCCCACAGGGAACCTACGCGGGAAGTCGCGATTGCGTTTCAAGAAAATTGCGCTATAGGTATATTTCTCGCAACTTTGTTAGCAATTTGGCGTTCTTGCCGATATGACGGCATAGCGACTGCAGGCTGGGGCCTTAAAATCCTTCTCCGGCACCTTTCCGTCAAAGTTAGGCAACGCCCCGGCCACCTCACTCCCGGCTGACGGTGCCCCCGCCAACGGCGGCGCGGACGCCTGTCGTGCCGGGGCACGAGGTGGGCAGCCCGCGCGCCACGCGTACTGCCAGATAGGCAAAGGCCTGCGCCTCCAGCATGTCACCATCGAGGCCGATCTCCTCCACCGGGGCGACGGGGCAATCGAGGCTGACATCCAACATTCGCATCAGCACCGGGTTATGCCGCCCGCCGCCCGTCACATAGACGCGTTCGGGCGGGGCTGGGCAATGCTGCATCGCCTCGGCCACGCCAGCCGCGCACATGGCAGTGAGGGTCGCGCAGGCATCGGCATCGGAGAGTTCGCCCACAAGGGCCACCATCTCGGCAAAATCGTTCCGGTCGAGGGATTTGGGCGGCATGCGTGCGAAATAAGGCTCGGCCAGAAACAGCTCCAAGGCGCCCTGCTCCACCCTGCCCCGCGCGGCCAGCTTGCCGCCTTCGTCGTAGTCTTGGCCAAGGCGGGTCTGCATCAAATCATTGATCGGCGCATTGGCGGGGCCGGTGTCAAAGGCCAGCAGCGCGCCGTCCTCCTCCGGGCGGGCCACGCGCGGGTCGACCCATGTGAGGTTGCCCACGCCGCCGAGGTTCAGGAAGGCCACCGGCCCTTTTTGCCCGGCGTAGCGCGCGCAGGCGTGGTGAAAGAAGGGGGCGAGCGGTGCGCCCTCGCCGCCCAGTTCAACATCGGCGCTGCGGAAATCCCAGACCACGGGCAGGCCAATCTCTCGCGCCAGCAGCGCGCCGTCTCCGACTTGCAGGGTGCCCTGCATGCGTGGGGCATGGGCGAGTGTTTGGCCGTGAAAACCAATGAGGTCGACCTCGGGCGCTTCTTTCAGCAGGTCGGCCAGAAGCGCCAGATGCGCGGCCTCCACCGCCTTGGCGGCTTCCTCAACCTCGGCCCCGTGCCACTTGCCGAACCCCGCGGCGATCACGCGCCGCTCTTCGGCGGCATAGCTGCGATAGGCGCTGCGGCCAAAGCTGGCGATGCCCTGCCCATCGGTGCGCAAAATAGCGGCGTCCACCCCATCCAGAGAGGTGCCCGACATCATTCCCAAAGCCGTCACCACTTCGGTTCCGGCATCTTGCCTGTGCTTGGCCCTATTCATGGCCTTTTCCTTTGCCGCTCGTGCGCATATAGATTGCCCCGCAATACAGTTTTGAGGCAAGTCACCATGACATACCATCCCAAATCGGAGTTCATCCACACGATGATGCAGCGCGGCTTTCTGGCCGATTGCACCGATTATCAGGGGTTGGACGAAGCCCTGCTGAAAGGCGCGGCCCCCGCCTATGTGGGCTATGACGCCACGGCCAAGTCTCTGCATGTGGGGCATCTGGTCAATATCATGATGCTGCGCTGGCTACAGAAATGCGGCGGTAAGCCGATTACCCTGATGGGCGGCGGCACGACCAAGGTGGGCGATCCCTCCTTCCGCTCGGACGAGCGCCCGCTGCTGACGCCCAAGGCGATCGACGACAATATCGAAGGCATCCGTCAGGTCTTTGCGCAATACCTCGATTACGGCGAGGGCGAGAATGGCGCCTTGATGCTGAACAACGCGGAATGGCTCGACGGGTTGAACTACCTCGATTTCCTGCGCGACATCGGGCGGCATTTCTCGATTAACCGGATGCTGAGCTTTGAGAGCGTGAAGTCCCGTTTGGACCGCGAGCAGTCGCTGTCTTTCCTTGAGTTCAACTACATGATTCTCCAAGCCTATGACTTCATGGAGCTGCACCGCCGCTATGGTTGCATTCTCCAGATGGGCGGGTCGGATCAATGGGGCAATATCGTTAACGGCATCGACCTGACGCGCCGGGTGATCGATGGGGAGGTTTACGGCCTGACGTCACCGCTCTTGACCACCAGCGACGGCAAAAAGATGGGCAAATCGGCGGGCGGTGCGGTCTGGCTGAATGGCGATATGCTGAGCCCTTATGAGTTCTGGCAGTTCTGGCGCAATTGCACCGATGCCGATGTGGGCCGTTTCCTTAAGCTCTACACCGAGCTGCCGGTCGATGAATGCGACCGTCTGGGCGCGCTTGCCGGATCCGAGATCAACGAGGCGAAGGTGCGTCTGGCCAATGAGGTCACTGGTCTCCTCCACGGGGAAGAGGCCGCCCGCAATGCCGAAGCCACCGCGCGCGAAGTTTTTGAAAAAGGCGGTGTGGGCGATGACCTGCCCACCCTGACCCTGTCGGCGGCGGATGTGGGCGATGGGGTTTCCATCGTGCAATTGCTGGTGAAATCGGGCCTTGCCGGATCTGGCAAAGAAGCCAAGCGTCTGATCGCCGAGAACGGCGCACGGATCGACGACAAGCCGCTGACCGATGCGGGCCTGATGCTGGATGCGGGCGCGCTGTCCTCTCCGGTCAAGCTGAGCGCGGGCAAGAAGCGCCACGCGCTGGTACAGGTCGGCTGATCTCTCACGGGGCGGGCTTCGGTCTGCCCCGTCTTCCCCACTCCCGCCGCCCTACAGCCGCCGCAACGGCATCTCTTGCATGGGGTGAGACTTCGTGCTGAACTGAACAAGTGTTCATATCGGGGGGGGAGCCATCATGAAACTAGACAGTACAGCCGCCATCATCACCGGGGGCGCCTCGGGGCTTGGCGAAGCCACGGCGCGCTATTTTGCGTCGCAGGGCGCGCAGGTCACCCTGTTGGACCGTGACGCCGCCCGAGGCGAAGCCATCGCGAAAGAGATCGGCGGCCACTACGTCCTAACCGATGTAACGGATGAGACCTCGGTGCAGGAAGCGGTGGACTATGCCCAAGAAAAGATGGGCTGGATCACCGCGGCGGTGAATTGCGCGGGCATCGCACTTGGGATCAAAACCACGGGCCGCGACGGGCCGCATCCGCTCGACGCCTTCCAACGCACCATCGACATCAACCTCGTCGGCAGCTTTAACGTGGCGCGGCTGGCGGCGGAGGCTATGGCCAAGAACACCCCCGAAGACGACGGCGCGCGCGGGGTGATCATCAACACCGCCTCCATCGCCGCCTTCGACGGGCAGAAGGGCCAAGCCGCCTATGCTGCCTCCAAGGGCGGGATCGCGGGCATGACCCTGCCGATGGCGCGGGATCTGGCCAAGGAAGGGATTCGCGTGATGACCATCGCGCCGGGCATTTTCAAAACGCCGATGCTGGCCGGACTGCCGGAAGAGGTGCAGGCCGAATTGGCCAAGGATGTGCCCAACCCGCCGCGCCTTGGCGATCCGGCGGAATACGGGCGGCTGGCCGGGTTCATCGTCGAAATGGGTTATCTCAATGGTGAGGTGATCCGCCTCGACGGCGCGCTCAGGATGCGCTGATGCCGCTGCAAAACCGCGTCCAACCGGATGGGGAGATCATCGCCCACCCGGCGCGGGGCAGCTTCATGGGCAACCGTGGCATCCTGCATGACGAAAACGGACTGCACCCCAAACGCCGTTGGGCGCATCAGAATTGGGTCTGTTGTCGGCTCAGTTTCAAGGGGCGTCGCCGCAAGCTGATGGCGCCGCGCCATTACACCGAGCTGTTCTTTCTTGATGAGGCCGTGGCCTTTGCCGCCGGTCACCGCCCTTGCGCGGAATGCCGTGCTGCGGATTATCGACGGTTTCGCGCGTGTTGCGACCTCCCCGGCCCCGCCGCGGATTTTGACCGTCAGTTGCACGCCGAACGGGCCGTGCCGCGCGTTTTTCGTCAGCGCCGCCATGGGGATGTAGAAGCGCAGGACCTGCCCGACGGCAGTTTCGCCTTGGATCGCGATGGCCAGAGCGGCATGCTTCTCGGCGATGCCCTTCACCCCTATGCGCCGGAGGGCTACGGGGCTGTGCAGCGACGCCCGCAGGGCCGCGTCACCCTGCTCACCCCGCCGAGCATCGTCGCGGCATTCCGCAACGGTTACCGCCCGCAGATCGCTTTGGCAGAAGCGCGGGGTTAGCCCTGCGCTTTCTCCTCAAGCGCCATCCACTCTTCTTCGGCGTTAGAGAGCTTTTCATGCCGCTGCACCAGCGCATCGGTGGCTTTTTGAAACTTCACCGGCTCACGGGTGAAAAGCTCCGCATCGCTAAGCAGTTCTTCGAGCTTGCCAATCTCGGCCTCCAACCGCTCGATCTCAGCAGGCAAGGCTTCGAGCCGGTGCTTTTCGGTAAAGCTGAGCCCGCCCGCGGATTGCTTTTTCTCCGCTTTCGGCTCGGGTTTGCTCGGCTTGGGTTTAACCACGCTTTGGGCGAAATCATCCTGCCCGCGCTGTGCCAGATAATCGGACCAGCCGCCCGCATAGACCGTGGCGCGGCCATCCCCCTCCATTGCGATGGTGGTCGCCGCCACCCGGTCGAGGAAGTCACGGTCGTGGCTGACCAGCAGCACGGTGCCGTCATAGGTGCCCAAGAGTTCCTGCATGAGGTCGAGCGTCTCAACGTCGAGATCGTTCGTCGGCTCGTCGAGCACCAAAAGGTTCGAGGAGCGCGCCATGATCTTGGCCAAGAGCAGCCGTGCCTTTTCGCCGCCCGAAAGCGAGCGGACCGGCGCGCGGGCCTGTGCCTCGTCAAAAAGGAATTCCTTGAGGTAGCCGACCACATGTTTCGGCTGACCCCGCACCAGCACCTGATCGGCCTTGCCCGAGACGCGCATTTCAGGATCGCCGGTGAGGCTGTCCCAAAGGGTCATGTCCCCGTCAAGCTGCGCGCGCGCTTGATCGAACAGCGCGAGTTCCAGATTGGTGCCCAGTTTGATCTCACCCGCGTCGGGTTCTTCTTTGCCGATCAGCATGTTCAGAAGCGTGGTCTTGCCCACGCCGTTTGGCCCCACCAGCGCAATCCGGTCGCCGCGCTGCACGGTGATCGAGAAGTCGCGCAGGATCTGTTTGTCACCGAATTTCTTGGCGATGCCGCTCGCTTCGATCACCTTGCGGCCTGACTTCGGCCCAGCCTCCAGCGCCATGGCCGCGGTGCCTTGCCGTTTGATCTGCGCCGAGCGTTCGGCGCGCAACTCCTGAAGCGCGCGCACCCGGCCCTGATTGCGCTTGCGCCGGGCCGAGATCCCCTCGACAGCCCAACGCGCCTCAGCCTTGATCTTGCGGTTCAGCTTGTGGCGCTGCATGTCCTCTTCTTCCCAGACCTGATCGCGCCATGCCTCGAACCCTTCAAAGCCGATGTCCTGACGGCGCACGGTGCCGCGGTCGACCCAGAGGGTCGCGCGGGTCAGTTCGCGCAGGAAGGCGCGGTCGTGGCTGATGATGACAAAGGCGGTGCGGGTGCCCTTTAGCTCGGATTCGAGCCATGCGATGGCTTCGATGTCGAGGTGGTTGGTCGGCTCGTCCAGCAGCATCAGCTCCGGCTCTTCGGCCATCAGCCGCGCCAGTGCCGCGCGGCGGCGCTCCCCGCCCGATGCGGTGGCCACAGGGCGTGCGGGGTCAAACTTCAGCCCCTCGCCTGCGCGCTCCACCTTATACATCTCACCCGGATCGAGCCCATGGGCGGCGAAGTCGCCAAGCGTCTCGAAGCCCGAGAGGTCCGGCTCCTGTTCCATATAGCCGACCGAGACGCCGGGCCCGGCCACAACCGCCCCGCTGTCGGGCTCTACCAGCCCGGCCATGACCTTCATCAGCGTCGATTTGCCCGAGCCGTTGCGGCCCACCAAGGCCAACCGATCGCCGGTCTGAACCACGAGGGAGAGGTCTTCGAAAACAGGATCGCCACCAAAGGTCAGCGAAATGTCGGTGAGTTGTAAAAGGGGTGCGCGTGCCATGCCTGCCAGCTATCTTTCGGCGCGGGCAAGGTCAATGTCCAAAGGCGGTGCGGCTTCAGGCCAACGCCCGCAAAAGCCGCGCGCGGTTGGGCGGAATCGCGGCGATCTCCAGCCCGGTGAAGACATGCAGCGTGCTCATTTGCCGGTCGATCACGGCGTGATCGCTGACCCAGCCCCCCATTGCCAGATAGCTGCGCAGCAGCGGCGGGATTTGCTGGCGCGCGCGCCGGGGATCGGGGCTGTGGCGCTCGCGGGCATAGGGGTGGACCTCAGCCGCCCTGACGCGGGGGCGCCATTCCGCGGGGGCAAGATGCTGTTGTTTCAACAGGGCAAAGGCATCGCGGTAGCGGGTCGGATCCGTGCCCGTGAAAGAGGAACAGCCAAACAAAAGCGCCGCCCTGCTGTCATCGACTTCCCGGGCCAATTGTCCCCAAGCGAGGCGCTGAATGTCGGGGTCTTGCCATTCTGGATGGATACAAAAGCGGCCCAGTTCCAGCATGGCGCCTTGCGTGCGCTCCAGACGGCTCAGTTCGTAAAACTGCGCGGCATAGCTCTGGGCCAGCTCCGCGCCCTGAAACGGGGTCAGGCGAAAGCAGCAGACCAATGTGCCGCTGTCGCGATCCTCTATCAGAAAATGCCGTGCCGCCGCGTCGAATGCATCACGGTCGGCGGTCCCGGTCTGAAAACACTGCGTCCGCAGCGCCTGCGCCCGGGTGATGTCCCCGGGCGTGAGGGCTTCGCGCGTTAGATATCGGCCCGGGGGCGCTTGGGTCATCTGCGAGGTCGCCTTCGCTTATCCGCGGCCCTGCCCCGCTGCCGGGGCAGGGCAAGGGGAACTTAGCTGCCGAAGGCCGACGGGCTAAAGCGGCCAAGGTTGCCCAGAAGCTGGCGCAGGAAGGTGTTGTCGGCCACAGGCGATGTCGTCACGCGGCGCGACAGCGGCACAACCTGCCCGCGTTCAAGCCCGAAGCGTTCGACATTCGACACCACACCGGCTTCGTTGAAGCTGACGGTCACTACCTCACGCTCGATCTCTTTCGGGGCCATAAAGCCAAGAGCGCGTTTGCGCATCTTAACGTAATAGTAACTATCATCGCTCAAAACACCCGAAACCGTGGGCACACCGATCTTTTGCGCGACGCTCTCTTTGGTATCGCTGCCCACAACGACCTGCTCAAGCTGGTCTTGCGGCGGCACATAGCCGTGGTTCTCATACTGCGGGCTACAGGCGGTCAGAAGCAGTGCAAGGCCCATACCCGCGATCCGGAGGTGCGTCTTGCCGGTCTGTTTGGTTTTGCGCATTTGGTCTGCCCTCTTGCCCTGACGGATTATGGCTTTTATTTCGCATACACCAAGGCACCCCAAGTGTACAAGAAACGAAAGTCGGATCTCATGTCGCGCAAATCACCTACGCCAACCGCTCTTCGGGTCGCGGACCTGTCCCAGACGGAGCCAAACGCGTTCGCGCTGCGCCCTGAGGCGGAAGCGCTCAAGCAGATCGCCGAGGAACTCGATCTATCGGCCCTGCGCAAACTCAGCTTTTCGGGCAGCATCAAGCCGCTCGGCAAACAGGACTGGCAGCTGGACGGGAAACTGGGCGCGACCGTGGTGCAGCCCTGCGTCGTCACGCTTGAGCCAGTGACCACGCGGATCGACGCCGATATTACCCGCCGCTTCATCCATGATTTCGAACTCCCCGACGAAGAGGAGGTCGAAATGCCAGAGGACGATACGACAGAGCCTTTGGGCCAATGGATCGACCCCGCGCAGGTCATGATCGAAGCGCTGGCGCTGGAAGTGCCGGAATATCCCCGCAAAGGCGACGCCGAACTGGGCCAGATGGTTCATGCCGAACCGGGGCAAAAGCCGATGACGGACGAAGACGCGCGGCCCTTCGCGGGCTTGGGCGCGCTGCGCGATGCGCTGAAGAAAGACGAAACCTAAAGAAACAGGCGGAAAACCGCGGAAATTCGCGCTTGCATCGCGCCGGTTTCGCGTTATTTTGCCGCCCTCACCCGAATTAAGGTTGGACATTGCGCGGCTGCGGCCCTAAAGCGTCGTCACGCCCGAAACGGGGTCCGAATTGAAACACGGTTGCGGCCTGCTTTGACAAGTCAGCAACCCCGAAGGCAAAGGCACCAGACATGGCTGTCCAACAGAATAAAGTATCCAAATCCCGCCGCAACAACCGCCGCGCCCACGATTCGCTTTCTGCGGCGAACCCGAACGAATGTTCGAACTGCGGTGAGCTGAAGCGCCCCCACCACATCTGCGCGGCTTGCGGTCACTATGACGACGCCGAAGTTGTCGCCCTGACCGAAGAAGTGGACCTGGAAGACGACGCAGCATAAGCTGCGGTAGTTTTTAAGGTTTTCTCTTAGGCAGTGAGGCATTCGCACTGATGACGGCCCAGCCCGATCACCCCAACGCGAAAGCCGGACACACCCTGATCTCGGTCGACGCGATGGGGGGTGACGAAGGCCCGGCAGCAGTTGTTGCCGGGTGTGCGCTTTCTGCGACAGCAAATCCCGATATCGGTTTTATCCTGCATGGTCCCCGTGATCAGTTGGAGCCTTTGATCGCCAAACGTGGTGAGTTGTCGGGCCGTTGCGAGATACGTCACGCCACGGATGTCGTCACGATGGACGACAAGCCCAGCCAAGTCGTGCGCACCGGCAAAGACAGTTCCATGTGGTCTGCCATCGAATCCGTGCGCAGCGGAGAGGCGGCTGTGGCTGTCTCTTGCGGCAATACCGGCGCGCTGATGGCGATGTCGATGATACGGCTGCGCAAATTGCCGGGCGTGAATCGCCCTGCAATTGCCGTGCTCTACCCCTCTTCCAACCCGCAGGGTTTTAACGTGATGCTCGACGTGGGCGCCGATGTGCGCGCCGACGCCGATGATCTGTTGCGTTTCGCGCTGATGGGCACCTCCTATGCCCGCAACGGTATGGATTTGCAGCGCCCCCGCGTGGGACTGCTGAATGTCGGCACCGAAGAGCATAAGGGCCGCACCGAACTCAAAGAAGCCTATGATTTGATTCGCGCCCAAGGCGATGCCACCGGGTTTGAATTCGTCGGTTTCGTCGAGGGTGGCGATATCTCGGGCAATCGCGCCGATGTCATCGTGACCGATGGGTTCACCGGCAATGTCGCGATCAAGACCGGCGAAGGCACGGCCAGCATGATCGGCGACCGGCTGCGCGAAGCGTTCAAATACTCGCCCCTGTCGCGGCTCGCCTCGCTGCTGGCCTATACCTCTCTGCGCCGTCTCAGCAAAAAGATCGACCCGCGCCGTGTGAACGGCGGCGTCTTTCTGGGTCTGAACGGCACAGTGGTGAAATCGCACGGCTCCGCCGATGCGACCGGCATCTCCGCTGCGATCAAACTCGCCGCGCAGTTGTCGCAGAATAAATTCAATGACAAGCTAGCCGCTCGCGTCGCCGCGACGCTGCCAGCTGAGGAGTCCGTCAAATGAGCCTGCGCGCCGTTGTCACTGGTTGTGGCCACTACCTGCCCGCCCGTGTCGTGGAAAATGCCGAATTTGAAGCGACCCTCGACACGAATGACGAATGGATCCGCTCGCGCTCGGGCATCGAACGCCGCCACTTCGCCGCTGAAGGTGAAACGACCTCTTCCATGGCCAGCGCCGCCGCGCGCAAGGCGCTCGAAGACGCAGGGCGCGATGTCTCTGATGTTGACGCGATCGTCGTGGCCACCTCCACACCCGACCTGACCTTCCCGTCGGCCGCGACAATGGTGCAGGCCGAACTGGGCATGACCAATGGTTTCGCCTTTGACGTGCAAGCGGTCTGCGCGGGCTTTGTCTATGCGCTGGCGAACGCCAATGCGCTTATCGTTTCCGGTCAGGCGCGCAATGTGCTGGTGATCGGGGCCGAGACTTTCAGCCGCATCATGGACTGGACCGACCGGTCGACCTGTGTGCTTTTCGGCGACGGCGCGGGCGCGCTGCTGCTCGAGGCGCAAGAAGGGCAAGGCACGCCTGAGGATCGTGGGATCCTCGCGACCGACCTGAATTCCGACGGGCGCTACCGCGAGTTGCTCTACGTCGATGGTGGCGTCAGCACCGGCACCACAGGCTATCTGCGGATGCAGGGCAATCAGGTGTTCCGCCACGCGGTCGAAAAGCTGGCCGCCACGGCCAATACCGCCATGGAGCGTGCCGGCGTCAGCGCCGAAGACGTCGATTGGATCGTGCCGCATCAGGCCAACATCCGCATCATCCAAGGCACCGCGAAGAAACTGAACCTGCCGATGGCGCGCGTTGTCGTGACCGTACAGGACCATGGCAACACCTCTGCCGCCTCGATCCCGCTGGCGCTGTCGGTGGGCCGTGAGCGTGGTCAGATCAACAAGGGCGATCTGATCGTCACCGAAGCCATTGGCGGCGGTCTGGCTTGGGGCTCTGTTGTCCTGCGCTGGTAAGTCCCTGAGCTAACGCGGAAAATCTCTGCCGAATCGTGCTCGATCCGGGCATTGATGTTGACTCTAAAAATCTGAGCAGCATATGCTATTGGAAAGCATGGGGGATATAATGCCGAACAAGACATTGACGCGCATGGATTTAAGCGAAGCTGTATTTCGTGAGGTCGGTCTTTCTCGCAATGAGAGTGCTCAGCTGGTCGAAGCCGTGCTTGAGCATATGTCCGACGCTCTGGTCGACGGGGAACAGGTCAAGATTTCCTCTTTCGGCACTTTTTCAGTACGCGACAAGACCGCGCGTGTGGGCCGTAATCCGAAAACCGGCGAAGAGGTTCCGATCAACCCGCGCCGGGTGCTGACCTTCCGCCCCTCGCATCTGATGAAAGACCGGGTTGCCGAAGGCAACAAGTCCTGACCCATGGTCAAATCGCCGGACGCTTTTCGCACCATCTCCGAAGTCGCTGACTGGCTCGGTATCCAAGCCCATGTTCTGCGGTTTTGGGAGAGTAAGTTCACCCAAGTGAAACCCATCAAACGGGCTGGCGGGCGGCGCTATTACCGCCCCGCCGATATGCTGCTGCTTGGCGGAATCAAGAAGTTGCTGCATGACGATGGGCTGACCATCAAAGGCGTTCAGAAGATCCTGCGTGAGGAAGGGATGACCCATGTCTCCTCCCTCTCCGCCCCGCTTGATGAGTTGGATTTCGTGGAGCCGCGCCCTGCGCCGAAGCCGGACATCATCCGGCCTGAGACCGGTGTGGTTCTGAACTTCGGTGCGAAGACGGAAGCGCGCGGGGATGAGGCGAGCGCTGAGACGGTCGACACGCGGCAGGAGACGACAGCAGAGCTGGAAGAACCCGCCCCCGCGGCAGCACAGCGCCCCTCGCCCATGCCGCCCGCCGACGATCACCCACGGGCCACGCCCGATCCGCTGGCCCCTTCTGACAGCGCCACGCCCGATGCGCCGCAACTCCCTGCGTCCGAAGCTGAGCCCGAAGAAGAACCCGCGCCGGAACCTGCATCAGAGACCGGCCTGCCCGAGTTCCTCAAGCGCCCGCTGGCGGCTGAGCCGGAGGAGACCGCTGAGGTTTCGCCCGCCCCCGCTGAAGCCGAGGCGGAAGACCCCGAGGACGACAGGCCGAAACCCGCGATCATCGACCTTCCCGATTTCACCCCAGAAGCCGATTTCCCCGCCCGTCCGGGGCTGCTCAGCGTGGGGGCGCGTGTCCATCGCCTGCCCCGTGACGTGCAACCGCAGGTCGCCGGTCTGCTGTTGGATCTGGCCGAATTGCGCGCGCGCATGGCCGAAGAAGCCGGCGCGGAAACAAATTTCTAATCCCGATGAAAAGATTGGCAATTCCCTCTTGCACCCCCTGCGAGATCGGGTATGAAGCCCACGTAGTCGGGCTATGGCGCAGCCTGGTAGCGCGTCCGTCTGGGGGACGGAAGGTCGCAGGTTCGAGTCCTGCTAGCCCGACCAACCGACTACAACAAAAGGCCCGCGCCGGTAACGCGCGGGCCTTTGTCATCTAAGAAGGCCGCGCCCGATGCCCAATGCGATGAACGGGGTGCTCCCCAACCAGCAGATTGCAGCGATGATCGAAAGCGGCGCCATTGCCGCCGATCCCGCGGTCACCTCTGCCCAGATCCAGCCCGCCAGTCTTGACCTCCGCCTCGGCAGCGTCGCCTATCGCGTCCGCGCGTCTTTCCTTGCCGGGCATGGGGCCAAGGTCTCGGATCGTCTAGCGGAATTTGAGATGCACCGCGTCGACCTCAGCGAAGGGGCCGTACTGGAAAAGGGTTGTGTCTATGTGGTGCCACTGATGGAGCAGTTGGCGCTGCCCGAGGGTGTCTCTGCCGTGGCGAATGCCAAAAGCTCCACCGGGCGGCTCGACCTGCTGACCCGCACCATCACCGATGGTGGCACCGAATTCGACCGCATTGCGCCGGGCTACACTGGCCCGCTCTACGCCGAGATCTGCCCGCGCTCTTTCTCGGTGCTGGTGCGGCCCGGGATGCGGCTCAATCAGATTCGTTTCGGCAGCGGGGATGCGACCCTCGACGACGACGCGCTGCGCGCGCTGCACGATAAGACACCGCTCGTTGACGGGACCGCCGTGATCGATGAGGGCTTGGGCTTCTCCGTCGATCTACGGCTGCCCGGCACCAGCCTCGTCGGTTACCGCGCGAAGCCGCATACCGGGGTGATCGACCTCGACAAGATTGGCCATTACGATCCCGCCGCCTATTGGGAAGAGGTGCATAGCACTAACGGTCAAATCATCCTCGACCCCGGCGCCTTCTATATCCTCGTCAGCCGCGAAGCGGTGACGATCCCGCCTGCCTATGCCGCTGAAATGGCACCCTATTTGGCGATGGTCGGAGAGTTCCGCGTGCATTACGCGGGCTTCTTCGATCCGGGCTTTGGCCATGCCGAGGCGGGCGGCGCAGGCTCACGCGGGGTGCTAGAGGTGCGCTGTCACGAGGCCCCCTTTGTGCTGGAGCATGGGCAAGTCGTGGGCCGTTTGGTCTATGAGCATATGGCGCAGATCCCCAGCCAGCTTTACGGCGCCGACATCGCGTCGAACTACCAAGGTCAGGGGCTGAAACTGTCGAAGCATTTCCGCACCGCGTAAAGACGCGGCGCCGGTCAATCCTCGAACAGCTCGCTCTGCCCTTCGGTCGCTTCCGGCTCGTCCTCGCCATCGCCGACGGTGGGCAACAGACCGGCGGGCGGACGGTTCTCCAACAGCCCGGCAGAGCGCAGCTCTTTCAGCCCCGGCAGATCCCGCGCGCTTTCCAAACCGAAGTGATCCAGAAACTCCTGCGTGACGACAAAGGTCACCGGACGGCCCGGGGTCATCTTGCGGCGGCCAAAACGGATCCACTCCATCTCAAGCAACTGATCCACCGTGCCCCGCGACACCGATACGCCGCGAATCTCTTCGATCTCGGCACGGGTGACGGGCTGGTGATAGGCGATGATCGCCAAAGTCTCGATCGCCGCGCGGCTGAGCTTACGGGTCTCGACCGTTTCCTTATGCATCAGGAAACCAAGGTCCGGCGCGGTGCGAAAGGCATAGGCATCGCCGACTTTCATCACCTGCACGCCGCGCCCCTGATACCGGTGCCGAAGGAAGGCCATCGCCTCGCCCACGTCTGAGCCGCGCGGCAAACGCTCTTCGAGTTCGCGCAGGGTGATCGGCTCGGAACTGGCGAAAAGCACGGCTTCGATCATACGCTCCTGCTCGGCGAGCGAGGGCGCGTCGAACAGTTTCTTTTCTTTCGTTTCAATCTCTTCCGACACGCATCAATCCTTCTTGCGCAGTTGGATGGGGGCGAAAATCTCTTTCTGCCGGATCTCCATATGCCCCTCTTTGACCAGTTGCAAAGAGGCGGCAAAGGTCGCCGCCGTGGCCGAGCGGCGTCGTTCCGGGTCGCTCTCCCAACCTTCGGGCAGGTAGCTGTTCAGATCGCCCCAATCGCCCGCATAGCCGATCAGCCCCCGCATGCGGTCCAGCGCCTCCTCCATGGTGAAGACCTTGTCGCGGTCCATCACGAAGGGGCGAAAATCCTCTCGCGTGCGGGTGCGCGCATAGCCCTGCATCAGGTCCAACAGGGTCGCGGTATAAGTGACCTTTTTGACGCTGGTGATCTCTTGGGTCTGGCCGCGGGCAAAGAAGTCCCGGCCAAGCTGATCCCGCGCCATCAGACGCGCGGCGGCGTCGCGCATGGCTTGCAAACGTTCCAGTTGGAAGGCCAGATGCGCGGCCATTTCCTCGCCCGATGGGCCCTCTTCGGTCGGGTCTGGAGGCAGCAGCAGACGCGACTTCAGGAAAGCCAACCACGCCGCCATGACGAGGTAATCCGCCGCCAGTTCCAGCCGCAACTCCTTGGCCCGTTCGACAAAGGCCAGATACTGCCGCGCCAGTTGCAGCACCGAGATCTTGCGCAGATCGACCTTTTGCGTGCGGCTCAGCGACAGCAGCAGGTCAAGCGGACCTTCATACCCTTCGACATCGATGATGAAGGCTTCGGCGGCCAGCCGGTCGGCCACGGTGCTGCCCGCCCCGCCCCGGTCTTCCTGAAATGTCGTGTCAGCCATGCAATGTCCCGCCCAGAAGCGTCTCAAGCTGGGCGCTGAGGGCGTCGATGTCAACGTCATCGGGGGTTTGCCGCGCATCCATCGCGCGCAGGGCGCGGGTCTGGGCGGCGGGGGTCATCTCGCCCGCGGCTTCGGCCACGGCGCGGCGCTCTTCGAGCGGGCCATTGCAGAAAAGTGCCACGTCACAGCCCGCCGCGATGGCGGCGCGGGTGCTTTCCGCCGGGGTCATTTGCAGCGCTTTCATCGAGATGTCGTCGGTCATCACGAGGTTGTCGAAGCCGATCTCTTCCCGGATCAGCCGCATCACCTCGGGCGACAGGGTCGCCGGGGCATTGTCCAGCGCGTCATAGACCAGATGCGCGGTCATCCCCATCGGCAGGTCGCGGAGGCTGCGGAAGGGGGCGAAATCGACCGCCTCCAGATCGATCCGGCGGGCCGCTACCCGGGGCAGATCGTGGTGGCTGTCAAGCGTCGCGCGGCCATGGCCGGGCATGTGCTTCATCACCGGCAAGACCCCTCCGGCCAGTAGCGCATCCGCCACGGCGCGGCCAATCTCGGCCACCTGCCCCGGCGTTTCGCCGTAGCAGCGATTGCGCAGAAAACGGTGGGTGTCCGGCCCGGCCACATCGATCAGCGGGGCGCAGTTACTGTCGATCCCGACACTGTGCAGCTCATGGGCGATGATCCGGTACATCAAGTAGAAGGCTTGGCGCGCTTGATCGCCGGTGCGGGCGGCGAGGTCCATCGGCGGCAGCCAATCGCGCCAGTGGGGCGCGCGCATGCGCTGCACGCGGCCGCCCTCTTGGTCGATGGTGATGACGGCGTCATGCCCCGCCGCCTCGCGCATCTCTTCGCAGAGCGCGCGGAGTTGGTCGGGGCTGTCGATGTTGCGGGCGAAGAGGATAAAGCCAAAGGGCCGCACGTCCCGAAAGAACGCCTTTTCCTCGACGCTGAGCCGATGGCCCGTCGCGTCGAGGATCGTGGCCCCGAAGGGGCGCATCAGCGCATCACCACCGGGATGCAATCCGCGTTTTCAGCCACGAGGGCCGAGCAGAAGCGGCGCGCGTCGGCGATGTCGTTAAAGCCCATGGCACGCAGGCGGTAGAAGACCCGCCCGCCGCTGGTGGCCTTTTGCACGACGCGGCTCTTGCCTTCGAGATAGGCACCGAAACGGCTCTGCAAACGGTCCCATTGTTCGCGCGCGACCTCGGGGCTGTCAAAGGCGCCAAGCTGGGCCATGCGGGTGCCGGCGGGCAGCGATGCGGGATCGACTTCTTGGGTGGCGGCGGCCACTGGATTAGCTTGCACGGCGGCGGGTGTCACCACGGCACCGCCCGTCGGACGGCGGCGCGGACGCAGGGAGTTGCGCACGCCGGGCGCGTTCAGCACGGCCTTGACCACCTTGGGTTGCACGGAGGTATCGGCCAGCGCCATCGCCACGGCGGCATCGACAGGATCGCCAGCGGCGGCCTCCTCACCGGTGAGTGGGGCCACGCCATTGGTCAGTTGCGCGACGAGGTCTTGCACATTGCCCGAGCGGATCGCTTCGGAGGCGTCGATCAGGTCGCCGTCATCCTCACGCGCCACGGCTGGCGTCGCGTTACCTTGTGTCTTTGCGGCAACCATTGCCACTTTGACGGGCTGGTCTTCGTCTTGCAGTTCGATCTGGCGCGGCGCGAGACGCAGCTCATCCGCCGGGCGCCCGGCGCTGCCTTCGGCGGCGACCACATTGACCGAAAGCCCCTGATGCCGGGCCAATTCGCCACCCGGCTCTTCGGGGCGCACGCGCATCTCACCTTCGATCGCGCGGACCACCGGGATGCCGGTCACGTCACGCACAAGCAGTTTGTAGCCCCAAACACCGATCCCCGCCACCAGCGCCAAGGACACCACGGCGCCCGCAATATTTGTGAGCGTTGTCAGGGTCTTGGGCGCGCTGCCCACTGCGTAGCTATGCGCGGAATCGGGCGCATAGCCCGCCGTCGTCGGGGAAGACGTAAAATCTGCCATCTCTGCCTCTTTGCCCGGCGTGATACATCGCCACGCGGGTCTGGTCATGGGGTTGCCTGTTTTCGGCGCGCTGGTGCGGTTACCGCATCTCCTGCGCCGGTGTGACCCCGAGAATACCAAGACCCGCCGCAATTACAATCGCAACGGCACGCGACAGCGCGATTTTTGCCTGCGACGTGGCCGCGTCCCCTTCTTGCAACGCACGCAAGCCGTCTTCGGACCGGCCCAAGTGGTAGAGGCTGTGGAAGTCGGAGGCCAATTCATAGAGGTAGAAGGCCACCCGGTGCGGCTCATTGCTGCGCGCGGCAGTCTCGACCAGACGGGGCCATTCGGCAAGCTTGCGCAGCAGGCCGATCTCGGCCTCGTGGTCGAGCTTAGACAGGTCCGCGTCCAGCAGCGTGGCATCCGCCACCTCGATCCCCGCCTCTTCGGCTTTGCGCAGGATCGACGCGACCCGCGCATGGGCGTATTGCACATAAAAGACCGGGTTCTCGCGGCTTTGCTCCAGCACTTTGTCGAAATCGAAGTCGAGCATCGCGTCGTTCTTGCGCGTCAGCATGACAAAGCGCGTCACGTCGGGGCCAACCTGATCGACAACATCGCGCAGGGTCACAAAGGTCCCTGCCCGTTTGGACATCTTGAACGGCTCGCCGTTTTTGAAAAGCTTCACCAGTTGCGTCAGCTTGATGTCGAGCGGCACATGCCCGTCGCTGAGCGCCGAGACAGCCGCTTTCATCCGTTTGACATAGCCGCCATGATCCGCGCCAAAGACGTCGATGAGCATGTCGAAATCACGGCTGACCTTGTCATAGTGATAAGCGATATCGGGGGCAAAATAGGTCCAAGACCCGTCGGACTTCTTGACCGGGCGGTCGACATCGTCGCCATGTTCGGTAGATTTGAACAGGGTCTGTTCGCGCGGTTCCCAATCGTCGGGCTTCTTACCCTTCGGCGGCTCCAACACGCCTTCGTAGATCAACCCTTTGGCTTCGAGCGAGGCGATGGCCGCTTCGATCTGACCCGTGCCATAGAGCGATTTTTCGCTATAGAAGACGTCCATCTCGACACCCAGTGCCGCCAGATCGTCGCGAATGAGGTTCATCATCGCATCGGTGGCGAATTCGCGGATATCGTCCAGCCATTCGCTTTCCGGCTGATCGACCAGCTTGTCGCCGTACATCTTGGCCAGCGCTTCGCCCAACGGGATCAGATAGTCGCCGGGATAGGTGCCATCAGGGAAGGCCACCTCTTTGCCATTGGCTTCGAGGTAGCGCAGATAGACCGACCGGGCGAGCACATCGACCTGCGCACCGCCGTCGTTGATGTAGTATTCCCGCGTCACGTCATAGCCCGCGAAGTCCAGCAGGCTGGCCAGCGCATCGCCAAAGACCGCGCCGCGGGTGTGGCCCACATGCAGCGGCCCCGTCGGGTTGGCCGAGACATATTCAACGTTCACCCGCTGACCGGCGCCAAGGATCGCGCGGCCAAAGTCGGTGCCTTGGCTCAGCACCTGACGGGCCACGTTCTGCCAGACCGAAGGCGCAAGGCGCAGGTTGATGAAGCCCGGCCCCGCCACTTCGGCGGAGGTGATGCGCGGATCGTTTTGCAATTGCGCGGCCAGTGCTTCGGCGATGTCGCGCGGCTTCATGCCCGCAGGTTTGGCCAGCACCATCGCGGCATTGGTGGCCATGTCGCCATGGGCCGCGTCACGCGGCGGCTCAGCGGTGATCGGGTCAAAGTTCAGGGTCGCAGGCAGGGCTTCCTGCGCGACCATCTGTTCCAGCGTCGCAATGATGAGATGGCGAATTTCGGCAAATAGGTTCATGTCGGGTATCCTTGTTCCCCGCCCGTTTATCATGTGCGGGGGTGCAGTCAATCAAGCGTCGGGCCGTCGCGGCCCAAGTTGGGGAGTGGCGTTTGAAGCGGCGCGTTCAGCCGAGGTCCAAACGCCCAGATCGGAGCCGTCGACCCGCTTCGGAGCCGAGGAACAGCGCGCTTTCCGCTGCAAGCTCTGCCTGCCCCTCGGGCACGGTGATGAGATGGAAGCGCAGCCCCCGCGGCCCGAACACCTTGTCGAGCGCCGCATTGGCCGCTTCAAACGCACCGATCATGGCATGCCCGGCAAGCGCCAAGGGTTGGCTTGGCCGCGGCAGAACGGTCACCACCGCCCCCTGCCCGGCCACCAGACCCCGGCCCAAGGCACGCATCATGGCCGAAAGCCCGCGGATCTGCGCATCCGTGCCTTTGCAGCAATCGTCGGGGTCGAGCGGCATCAGGTTTAGCACCATATGCAGCGGCGTGCCGCCCCAATTGCGGTGCAACGGCTCAAACCGCGCGACAAGATCGCCGGCCAGCGCCAGCGCTTCGACACGTTCTGTCGATTGGCTCATCAACCGCGCCAGGACCGTAGGGTCGCGGTCCATCGCCACGACTTCCGCCCCCAGTTCTGCCGCGCGTTTGGCCACCGCAGGCCCCGGCGCTTGCCCCGCCGAGAGGATCGCGAATGTCGCGTCACCGGCCAGACTTTCCGGCAGAACGGGGGTTTGTATCATGTCATCTCACCTATGGATCATCAAAAGAAGACTACCATGCCGCGAAGCCTAGCGGAAGCTGCGCAGGTCGCTGTCGAAGAGACGCGCGTGTTCTTGCAAGGCGAAACGGTCGGTCATGCCCGCAATGTAATCAGACACCATCCGCGCCAGCGCGGTTTCATCCTCTGCCGCCTCGATCACCGCCGCCCAATGGCGCGGCAAGAGGCTGGGCTGGGACAGGAACAGCGGGAACAGGTCCTCGACCACCTTGGTCACCTTCTCGCGATTCTCCATCACCGAGGGGGCGCGATACATGCGGGTGAAAAGAAACTTGCGGATCTCGCGTAGGTCTTGCCAGACGGGGTCTGAAAAACGGATCACCGGGCGGCCCAGATGGCGGATGTCGTCAGGGGATTTCGCCCCCGAGTCTTTCAGCAGTTTGGCCGAGGTTTCGATCACATCGCCGACCATCACCCCAAAGACCCGCCGCAGCGCCTCGTGACGGCGACGGTAGCTGTCGGTCTCGGGGTAGAGCCGGTCAACCTCGGCGTAGGCGGGGCCGACCATGGGCAGTTCGGCAATCTCACTTTCGGTGAACAGCCCTGCGCGCAGACCGTCGTGCAGATCGTGGTTGTTATAGGCGATGTCATCGGAGAGCGCGGCGACCTGCGCCTCGGCGCTGGCATGGGTGTGCAGTTCCAGATCGTGCCGCGCGTTGTAATCGGCCAGCGCATGGGGCACATCGTCCGTCACCGGCCCGTTGTGTTTCGCGATGCCTTCCAGCGTGTCCCACGTCAGGTTTAGCCCATCGAATTCGGCATAGTGCCGCTCCAGCGTGGTGACGATCTTGATCGCCTGCGCGTTGTGATCGAAGCCGCCGTAGGGTTCCATCAGCTTGTGCAGCGCATCTTCGCCGGTGTGGCCAAAGGGCGTGTGGCCCAGATCATGGGCCAGCGCCACCGCCTCGGTCAGCTCGCCATTCAGACGCAGCGCACCTGCGATAGTCCGCGCGACCTGCGCCACTTCGATGGAATGGGTCAGACGGGTGCGGAAATAGTCGCCCTCATGCTCCACAAAGACCTGCGTCTTATGTTTGAGCCGCCGAAAGGCAGAGGCATGAATGATCCGGTCCCGATCCCGCTGATAACAGGAGCGAAAAGTGCTTTCCTCTTCCGGCACCAACCGTCCCTTGGCGGTGTCCGGATCAGAGGCGAATTCTGCGCGCATCGCGGCTGGTCCTCTCTCGCGGTCCTTGTGACCTGTCCTTGTACTTTCTATATGTTAGAGGAACGCGAAAGAAAACCGATGCATCGGAGCCCGCAGATGAACCTGCCCCCCAAAGTCACCCCCCGCGCCTTTGAACGCCTCGCCGAGATCGGGGCCGCTGACGAAGGCAAGGCCCTGCGCATCGCTGTCGAAGGCGGCGGCTGCTCGGGCTTTCAATACGACATCGCGCTGGACGAGCCCGCCGAAGATGACCTCGTGCTCGAAGGCAGTGGTCAGAAGGTGGTGGTCGATAGCGTCTCCCTGCCGTTTCTGGCCGACGCCGTGATTGATTTTACTGAAGAGTTAATCGGCGCGCGTTTCACCATCGAGAACCCGAACGCGACAGCGGCCTGCGGCTGCGGCACGTCCTTTTCGATGTAAGTCTTTCGGGCGCGCTTAGGCGCGCGCCCGGGCGAACCCCTCGAAGAACTCTTCGAAATACGGCCCAGCGCGTTCGGCGTGCAGCAGGGTCGCGTGGCTTTCCGCGCAAAGATACGACAGCACATGCGGGCGCATCTGCCCCCAGTCGGCCAGGCGCTTTGCGCCCATGTCGTTGAGGCAGGCCGCCAGCGGGCGCAGGGCCCCTGCCCCCTTTCGGCCTTTGTGAAAACGCAATGCGCCTTTTGGGATATCGGTGGATCGCATCGGGCTGCCCGCAATCTGCATGGCCCAGCCGGTGACGAGCCATTCGTGGTATTCGTCCTGCAAAGGCGCGCCTTCGTCTGCGTAGACCCGCATGGTACGGTGGCTGGCGGCAATGGCATCCTCCCATAGGGGGCTGAGAGCGTGCCCGGCAAAACGCAACGCGGCGCAGACCTCGGCCAGCAGGTCCATATCTTGATCGAGAAAGGCCAGCAGCCCCGTGAAATGCAGGCTTTTCAGCGCCGCCTTAGGCATGTCCGGGCTCCGGCGGCCATAGTCCGACAGATAGAAAACGATATGGGTCAACTCATAGGCCGCCTTCCGATTGGGCATGGCGAAGGTGGCACTGCGGGCGATAAAATCGCGCAACCGTTGACCGAGCGCCCCGTCCTCCACCCGCGGCCCCACACCCCGACGGCGCAGCAGACGGCGTGCCTCGGCCCGTTGCAGATCCGACAGCTCCGCCCCCTCCAGCCCTGCCCGCGCAACCTTGGCGCAAAGGGCCGCGCCGTAGTGCCGAGGCAAACCGAGGTCTTCGAGATCGAGACAAATCGACAGGATGAAACGGTAATACTGAGGAAAATCGCGCAGCAGGTTCCGGCAGCCCCGATGGAAGGCCGTGAGCGGCTGAAGCGCCGCGGTGTCGAGCGTGGCCCCCGTGCTGGCCAGCGCCCCGAGCAGTTCGGCGTTTTCCTTCAGCCAAAAAACATCCCCCTGCGCGCGACGCCCTTCTGCGAAGGCTTGGATCAGCCGGGCCCTTTGAATGGCCGGGTCTTGGCTTTCGTCAGATCTGAGCAGAACAACATTGGTCATCGCATGGCCTCCGACAGGGGGAACGGCGGGCGACAAAGCCGCCCGCTTGAAAGGGCTTCAGCCACTGAAGGGCAGCACCTCAGCCGGGGCGAGGCCAGTGTTGAACAGGCCGACGCCGCCGCCTTGCGTGATGCTGCTGCCGTCCTGCTGTAACCCAGTGGTGAAGATCTCGACCCCTTCGCCCAACAACATGTCACCGCCCCCACGGTTGAGGCCGGTGGTGAAAAGGCCAACACCGGCGCCGAGCGCCATTGGATTGTCCTCTGTCTGAGGGGCTGTTACTGGGGCAAAGTCGCGTGCAAAAAGAGCGGTCATCGTGAGGTCCTTTCAAAGGGTTTTGCAATTTAAAGATGTAGTTCTTCGACTGACGCACGTTATGCGTGTCGATCCAAGCATTTTTCGGCTAACGCATTGTACTGAAACACTTATCCACATTAAGGTCGCGCCACAGTTTCGCCTTAATTCTCGATTTCTCTTGCGCCCTGTGGAGAAAAAGAAATGCTGCCCACAGGGCAGGATCGAGACAATACGGGCAACCCACTTGCCGAACTTCTACAATAGCGAGAAATCGGATCAGAGAATCACCTTAAGCGCGCAAGCCTTCCCCTTGCTCCGCGACGCCAATTGCGCGATAGCAGTCGGACGTCGAAAGAGGGCCGGATATGAAAATCGCGAGTTTCAACATCAACGGTATCAAGGCCCGCGCGGCGGCCCTTCCCGATTGGCTAGACGAGGCGCAGCCGGACGTTGTCGTGCTGCAAGAGATCAAGTCGGTGGATGAGGCCTTCCCCCGCGAAATGCTCGAAGAGCGCGGCTATAACGTCGAAACCCACGGGCAGAAGTCTTTTAACGGCGTGGCGATCCTGTCGAAACTCCCGCTTGAGGATGTGACCCGCGGCCTGCCGGGCGATGATGCCGATGATCAGGCACGCTGGATCGAAGCAACGGTTGTGGGCGACGATATGGCGCTGCGGGTCTGCGGGCTCTACCTGCCCAACGGCAACCCGGCGCCGGGGCCAAAATATGACTATAAACTCGCGTGGATGGCGCGGCTGCAAGCCCGTGCTGAAACGCTGCTGGCCGAGGAAACGCCCTTCCTTATGGCGGGGGATTACAACATCATCCCGCAGGCCGAAGACGCCGCCAAACCCGATAGCTGGCGCGAAGATGCCCTCTTCCGCCCCGAGTCCCGCGCCGCATGGCGACGGCTGGTGAACTTTGGCCTTACGGACGCCTTCCGGGCGCGCACCCAAGGGCCGGGGCATTACTCCTTCTGGGATTATCAGGCGGGTGCGTGGAACCGCAACAACGGCATCCGCATCGACCACTTCCTCCTGTCCCCCACCGTGGCCGACCGGCTGCGTGATTGCCAAATCGACCGCGATGTGCGCGGGCGCGACAAGCCGTCGGATCACGTGCCCATCTGGGTCGAACTGGATATCTGAAGTCAGGCCTCTAGTTCGGCATCCCAATAGAGAAAATCCATCCAGCTTTCATGCAGATGGCCGGGCGGGAATTTGCGGCCCATGTTGCGCAGCTCTTCGGCGGCGGGTTGCCGCGGCGGTTTGCGCAGGGCAAGCCCCGTGCGGTGCAGGGGCCGCGAGCCTTTGCGCAGGTTGCAAGGGCTACAGGCGGCGACCACGTTTTGCCAACTGGTCACCCCACCCGCAGCACGGGGCACCACATGGTCAAAGGTCAGATCGCCCTTCGCGCCGCAGTATTGGCATCGGAATTCATCCCTCAGAAATAGATTAAAGCGCGTGAAGGCCACGCGCTTTTGAGGTTTGACATAGTCTTTGAGAACGACAACCGAGGGGATCCTGATCACCGTAGAGGGGCTGCGCACCACCTCGTCATATTCGGCGACGATCTCGACCCGGTCGAGCCATTTGGCCTTTACCGCCTCCTGCCATGGCCAAAGCGACAGCGGGTAATAGGATAAAGGTCGGTAATCCGCGTTGAGCACCAGCGCGGGGTGGTGTTTGAGCGCCGCCGGGTGGCGGGTAAATTCGGTCCTGAAATCGCCGTCCATCTGGTCGCGTCCTCTGCCCGTTTTAGTCACTATATCCCGCGGTTTCTCTCTGGCAAGACAAAGGTGAACCACTAGATGTCGCCGGTTTTGCCCAAAGATTACGACAGAGGCGTGACAGATGGGCAGAGTTTGTTAACCTTGTGGCATGTCGAAAAGCCCCCTCCCCGATGCGCCCGCCCCGCAATCCCTGCTCGAAGCCGCCGTCTATGTCGATGATCTGGACGCGGCGCGGGGGTTTTACCGCGACATTCTGGGGCTGAAACTGTTTCAGGAGGTGCCGGGCCGGCATATGTTCTTTGCGCTCGGCCCTTCGGTCTTGCTGGTCTTCAACCCCACCGCCACGGCGCAGCCGCCCGGCAATCCGAAAATGCCTGTGCCGCCCCATGGGGCGCGCGGCCCGGGGCATGTCTGCTTTGCGATGAAACGCGATGAGATCGCCACGATGGAGGCGCGGCTGCGGGCCGCCGGGGTCGAGATCGACACCAGTTTTGATTGGCCCAACGGGGCGCGCTCGCTCTATGTGCGCGACCCCGCTGGCAATTCGGTTGAGTTCGCCGAACCCTGGCTTTGGGACGAGATGAAGGGTTAAAGCCCCAGTTTGTCGCGCATGAAGGCCAGCGCCACGCTCAGCCCATCGGGCGCGATGCCATGGCCGGTGCCCTTCATCACATGGGCGTAAACGTCTTGCCACCCCGCCTCTTGCAGCGCTTCGGCGGCCTGCGGCAAGGATTGCGGCGGCACCACGTCATCGGCATCCCCATGAACCAGCAGCACCGGCGGTTTCACCTGCGCCTCTTCGGCCAGCGCTTCGGGGTTGAGCAGACGGCCCGAGAAGGCCACGATCCCCGCCACGGCATCTTCGCGCCGTGGGGCCACATGCAGCGACATCATCGTGCCTTGGGAAAAGCCGAAGAGCACGACCTGTTCGGGCAGCACGTCTTCGTCGACCATCAGCGCATCGAGGAAGGCATCGAGGTCTTCGACCGCGCTCATCATCCCGCGCATCGATTCCTCTTCGGACGACCCGTCGATCCATGGGATCGGGAACCACTGATAGCCCATCGGCGCACCGGCGCAGGCCTCGGGCGCGTCGGGAGCGACGAAAAGCGTGTCGGGCAAATGCTCGCTCAGCGGATCGGCAAGGCCCAGCAAGTCAGCGCCATTCGCGCCATAGCCATGCAAGAACACCACCACCGACCGTGTGGTGCCAGAGACCGGCGCGCGGCGCTCGGCGTTCAAAACCCGTGTCATGACAATCCTTCCTTTTGTTTCAACACCCGGTAGTAGGCAAAGAGCAGCCGCGCCGCAACCGACCGCCAAGGTGACCATGCGGCGGCCATCGCGGAGAGGTCTTTCGGGCTGGGACGGGCAGGCAGATCGAACAGCCCCCGCGCCGCCTCTTGCAGCGCAAGGTCGCCGCTGGGAAAGATATCGCGGCGGCCAAGGCAGAACATCACATAGATCTGCGCCGTCCATGGCCCGATCCCCGGCATGTCGACCAGCGCGGCGATGGCCGCGTCATCAGGCAACCCGTCCAGCGCGTCGAAGTCGAAATCGCGTTCCGCCAAAGCCAATACATAGCGCGCCTTGGGGCGGCTCAGCCCCGCAGCGCGCAGGCCCTCGTCTCCGGCACGCAGGACGTTTTCGGGCCGATCCAACCCCGCCGCGACAAGCCGCGTATAGATCGCCCGGGCCGAGGCCACGCTCACCTGCTGCCCCACAATGATGTCGAGCAGCCCCGCGAAACCGGGTGGGCGCAGGCGCAGGGGCAGCGGGCCGGTCTGGGCCAGCGCCATGGCGAAACGCGGCTCCCGTTCGGCCAGCCAGGCCGCGCCTTCGGCCACATCGGCGTCGCAGGTGATCGGACGCGCGAGGCTCACAGCTGTGCCACCCAATCGAGCATCGCGTCGAGATCGGCCAGACAGGGCGCGCCCTCTGGCAGTGGTGGTCTATCGATCAGGATCACCGGCAGGCCGAGCGACAGGGCGGCATCGACTTTCGGGCGGCTGGCCTGCCCGCCGAGGTTGCGGCAAATCAGCAGGTCGACGCCGAGGTCGCGGAACAATGCCGTTTCACTCTCCATGGTGAACGGCGGCTCGCCAAAGATCAGATCTACAAAGTCAAAGGGTGCGGCGCGGTCATGGCGGCTCGTCTGCCGCAGCATGAGGCACGCGCCCTTGAACGGCAGGAACGCTGGCAAGCTCGCCCATCCGGTCGCGGCAAAGGCACGGGCAGTGGGTGGCACGGCACGGGCGGCTGTCGCCACATCCGGCGCCGATTGCAGCAGCGGGTTGTCCAAGGGCCAGAGGGGGCGCGAAAAGCTGACGAAGGGTTTGCCCAGAGACGTGGCGGCGGCATAGCCTGCGTGGCTCAGCACCGCATCGAACCCATGGCTAAGATCGAGCACCGCATCAAAGCCCGCCATATCGCGCCGCAGCGCCGCGGCTTCCCTGGCATCGCGCATCTCAAAGGTCATCGGCATCGGATTGTTGCCGCGCGGCGGCTCCGTCAGCCAAGCGGTGACCCGGTGCCCGGCCTGCCTCAAAGCGCGGGCAAGCTGCCGCGCTTCGGCGGTGCCAGCGAGCAGAAGAAGGGTCAGCGAAGGGCGAACGGCGGCGGTCATCGGCGCGATCATCGGCGAGCTTGCCGCCGGGCGCAAGCGGGATCGGCGGCGCAAAAACCGCTGCCGGGCTTGCCCTTACCCAAGGGCAGGGCTACCCCTTGGCGGGAAGTGAGGAATTCAGACATGATCGACGACAGACGCGCGCGGCGCAACGTAGCGGTGCTGGTGGCAGCACAGGCCTTTCTCGGGGCGCAGATGCCGATGATATTCCTTGTCGGCGGTCTCGCCGGGCAGTCGCTTGCGACGAACGTCTGTCTTGCCACTCTGCCGATCTCGATGATCGTTTTGGGCTCCATGCTTTCGGCCACGCCGGTCTCGGCCATCATGCAGCGCTATGGCCGCCGGGCGGGGTTCTTTCTGGGGGCCGCGGGCGGTGCCTTGGGCGGCGCGGTCGCGGCCTACGGGCTTTATCTGGCGTCCTTTCCGGTTTTCCTGCTGGGGTCGCTTCTGACAGGCATCTATATGTCGGCGCAGGGCTTCTACCGGTTCGCCGCCGCCGATACCGCCTCGGATGATTTCCGGCCCAAGGCGATTTCCTATGTCATGGCAGGTGGTCTTGTCTCGGCCATCATCGGGCCGCAGCTTGCCACGGCCACGTCGATGAGCCTCGTTGTCCCCTTCCTCGGCACCTATATGGCCGTGGTGGCGGTGAACTTGATCGGGGCGCTGCTGTTTCTCTTCATCGATATTCCGAAACCGCCGATCCCGGCCCATGACGCGCCCAAGGGCCGCAGCCGGTGGGAGCTTTTGACCACGCCGCGCATCGCCGTCGCGGTGATCTGTGCCATGGTGTCCTATGCCTTGATGAACCTTGTGATGACCTCGACCCCGCTGGCTGTCGTCGGCTGCGGCTATAGCCAAGACAGCGCGGGCTATGTGGTCACCGGCCATGTGCTGGCGATGTTCGCGCCTTCGTTCTTTACCGGCCATCTGATCAACCGTTTCGGGGTTGAGCGGATCATGGGCCTCGGCATCGCGATCCTTGCCGCCGCCGGGGTGGTGGCGTTGCAAGGTGTGGAACTGGGCAACTTCTTTGTCGCGCTGATCCTCTTGGGGCTGGGCTGGAACTTCGGCTTTATCGGGGCCACCACCATGCTTGCGGGCGCGCATGAGCCGCATGAGCGCGGGCGGATGCAGGGCCTGAACGACTTGCTGGTGTTCGGCGGCGTGACCGTGGCCTCGCTGGCCTCGGGCGGGCTGATGAACTGTTCGGGGGGCACGGCGCAGGAAGGCTGGGCGGCGGTGAACCTTGCCATGGTGCCCTTCTTGGTGCTGGCCGGTGGGTCGCTGATCTGGCTGGTACTGCGCAGCCGCAAAGAGGCGCAGCTGAGCTAAGCGCCTACCAGCGCGACGCCATGGCCCGCAGCGCGAAATGGCGGCGCGGTTCAGGCAGCGCAGCTTGAGAGACCTTTTCCGGCGCATCCGCCGCGGCCCGCAACACCGGACCCGCGTGGGCGGCAGGCAGCAGCGCCGCGCGCGCCGCCTTGGGGATCTTCCCCCGGTTGGCCCGCGCCGATTTCAGCCGATCGAGCGCCCCCTTGGCGAGGGCCGAGACTCCCTCTGCCGTGCCGTCCAACAGCGGCACGCGGCCCGCCTCTTCCAAATTCGGAATGGCACAGAGCCATGCGGCGATGCCAGTGGCGTAGGCCGCATCGCGCACCACCGCTTCATCCGTCGCCCCAAGGCGGCGGGCGGCGACCCACATCAGATGGCCTGCGGTCTGGTCGATGTAGCGCTCGAAATGCGCGGCATCCTCGAAAGGGTCTTTGTAGATGTCCCACCGCCGCGCGGCGACGAGTTCATCGAGCAGTTCGGCATCCTCTGGCGCAATCGCACGGGCCAGTGGCGTGGTCACCTCATGCCGCCTGACGGGGCCGCCCTTGGCGATCTCCTCCAGCGCGTCGCGCCACCATTGCAGCCGCATCTCGGCGATCATCGTCTCTTGGGTGACCCATGGGGCGCGGGCCACTTCGACGTTGAAGGCATAGAGCGGGAAGAGCAGCTTGCGCGTCTCGACGGGGGCGGCCATGGCGGCGCGAAAGCGCCAAGGGTCGGCGCGCTCTACCATGGCGGCGCAGGCGTTCAGGTCAGCGTCGAAGGTCATGTGGGGCGCGCCACCGTCAGAAGATAGCCAAACTCATCCCGATGCGCGCGCCAACAGGCGATCTCCGCCTCGGCGGCGTCGAGCACTTGGGCCAAATCATCATCCGCACCCGGGCGCAGCTTTTCAATCCGCGCCTCCAGAGGGGTGTAGTAATTCTCCCAAGCCTCATCCGACAGGACACGGGTCGCCACAACCTCATAGCCCGCCGCGCGGACCCGCTCGGCAATGCCGTCCGCGTCGCTCATCGCGGGGTAGTCCGCCCATTGCGCGCGGGCCTCTTCCGACGGGCTATCCGTCAGCCAGCAGGGTTCGGAGAAGGCCACCACCCCGCCCGCGCGCAGCGACTTGCGCCAGCGGGTCAGCGCCTCGGTCACGCCAAGGAAATAGACCGCACCGGCGCACCAAATGAGATCATATTCATTGGCGATCGCGGCCATATCGGCCCGCAGCAGGGTGACATTGCCATCGGCCACAAACCGGCCCCGCGCGGTGTCGACGAAATGCGCAGTTTGATCGAGGGCCGTCACATAGCCCTGCGGGATCGCCGCGCGCAGGGCGCCGATGTCGCTGCCGGGGCCGCAGGCCACATCGGCAATCTCGGCCCGCGCGGGCAGGTCGACCTGTTCCACGGCCCAGCTCACATCCGCAGGCTCCCCCGGCCCTTCGCGCGGCAGATCGCGATGGAGAATGAAAAAGGCGGTCATATCATCTGTCATTGGGCGCGGTCCCGGATCAATTTCCAACGTATCGCATCAAGCAGCGCTTCGAATGAGGCGTCGAGTATGTTGGCACTGACGCCCACGGTGGACCAGCGCCGCCCCTGCCCGTCTTCGCTGTCGATGATGACGCGGGTGGTGGCTTCGGTGCCGCCTTGGGTGATGCGCACTTTGAAGTCAACCAGACGCATGTCATCCAGAAGGCTGCTGTATTTGCCCAAGTCCTTGGCCAGCGCCTTGGACAGCGCGTTGACCGGGCCACGGTCCGCGCCATCCTCGTCCAGCGATTCCGAGACCGAGAGCCGTTTTTCCCCGTCCACATTAATGACCACGACCGCTTCGGAGAGGCTGACCATCCGGCCTTCGGCATTGCGGCGGCGTTCGACGGTGACGCGGTAGCGCTCCACCTCGAACAGATGCGGCAACTGGCCCATCACGTCGCGGGCCAGCAACTCAAAGCTCGCCTGCGCGGTGTCATAGGCATAGCCCTGCGCCTCGCGGTCCTTGACCACCTCCAAGATCCGGCCAAGCGCCGGGTCGCCCTTGGCGACTGAGAGGCCCGCATCGCTCAGCCGTTTGCGCAGGTTGGATTGCCCGGCTTGGTTCGACATCGGAATGACGCGGGTATTGCCGACCAGCGCGGGGTCGATATGCTCATAGGTGCTGGGGTCTTTGGCGATGGCGCTGGCATGCAGCCCCGCCTTATGTGCAAAGGCCGAAGACCCGACGAAGCCTGCCTGTTTCATCGGCACGCGGTTTAGGATCTCATCCAACATGCGGCTGGTGCGCGTGAGCCCGCGCAGTGCCTCGGGGCTCACCCCGATCTCATAGCGGCTGGCATAGGGCTCTTTCAGCAGCAGGATCGGGATCAGGGTGGTAAGATTGGCGTTGCCACAACGCTCCCCCAGCCCGTTGAGCGTGCCTTGGATCTGCCGCGCGCCCGCGTCAACGGCGGCCAGCGTGCAGGCGACGGCGTTTTCGGTGTCGTCGTGGGTGTGAATGCCCAGATGATCCCCCGGGATGCCTGCCGCGATCACGGCGCGGGTGATGCGGCCAATCTCATCGGGCAGCGTGCCACCATTGGTGTCGCAAAGCACGATCCAGCGCGCGCCCGCCTCATAGGCCGCGCGGATCGCTTCCAGCGCGTAGTCTGGATTGGCCTTGTAGCCGTCAAAGAAATGCTCGGCGTCGAAGAGCGCCTCGCGCCCTTGGGCGACAAGATGGGCGACGGATTTGGCGATGTTGTCGGTGTTCTCGGCCAGCGTGATGCCGAGGGCGGTTTTGACGTGGAAGTCGTGGGTCTTGCCGACGATGCAGACGGATGTGGTGCCCGCGTTGAGCACGGCGGCCAGCACGTCGTCATTCTCAGCCGACATGCCCGCGCGTTTGGTCATGCCAAAGGCGGTGAGCCTTGCCCGCGTCGGCGGGGCGGCGTCGAAAAAGGCGCTGTCGGTCGGGTTGGCGCCGGGCCAGCCGCCTTCGATGTACTCCACGCCAAGCGCGTCGAGCGCGCTGGCGATCTGGCGTTTCTCGTCGGTGGAGAACTGTACGCCTTGGGTTTGTTGCCCGTCGCGCAGGGTGGTGTCGTAGAGGGTGAGGCGCGCGCGGGTCATGAGAGATTGCCTCCGTCCGCGTCACACTCCCGTTCGTGCCCGCGGCACGAACAGCGCCCGACCGCCCCCATGGGCGGGCGCTTCGCTTCCGCCCGCGGTCGAACGCCGTTCTTGGGACGGCGACACATCACAACAACCCCTCCAACTGGCTCCGATCAAAGCCCGGCGGCGGCGTCAGCTTCACCCCATCCTTGCTCATCTGCACCTCGATCCCGACCGAGGTCAGCGCTTTCTTGATCCGGTCCACCTCGGCGAAATCCTTGGTCTCCATCGCAGTGGCGCGGGCATCGCTGAGGAAGGCTTCGATATCTGTCAGATCCAGCGCCTGAACCGCGGCCCATTCGGGGATCAGATCATCCAGCAGCCCCAAAAGCGACAGCGCCCCGCGCAGGCCTGCCGTATCGCCCGCGTTGGACAGCCGGTGGCATTCGGTCAAAGCAGCGTGGGTGTTGAGATCATCGGCCAAAAGCGCCACCAGTTCGGGCCCGGGCGTCGCGGCCTCGGCCTCCGCCGCCTGAAGATACCATTTGCGCAGGGTCTTCTCGGCCTCCTCGCGCTTCTTCTCGGTCCAGTCCATCGGCTTGCGGTAATGGGTCGAGAGCATCACGAAACGGATGACCTCCCCCGGCACGCCTTGGTCCAGCAAATCGCGGACGGTAAAGAAGTTGCCCAAGGACTTTGACATCTTCTTGCCCTCGACCTGCAACATCTCATTGTGCAGCCAGTAGTTGGCGAACCCGTGGCCCGCGCATTTCGATTGGGCGATCTCATTCTCATGATGCGGGAATTGCAGGTCGATGCCGCCGCCGTGGATGTCGAAACGCTCCCCCAACAGGTCATGCGCCATGGCGGAGCATTCGATATGCCAGCCCGGACGCCCCTCACCCCATGGGGAATCCCAGCCGGGGGTGTCTTCGTCCGAAGGCTTCCACAGCACGAAATCCATCGGGTCTTCCTTATAAGGCGCCACCTCGACTCTCGCGCCCGCGATCATATCGTCGACCGACCGGCCCGAAAGCGCGCCATATTCGGCATATTTGCGCACCCGGAACAGCACATGGCCCTCAGCCTCATAGGCATAGCCCTCATCCATCAGCCCGCGGATCATCGCGACCATCTGGGGGATGTACTGTGTCGCGCGAGGCATGTGATCGGGCTCCAAGGCGCCCACGGCGGCCATGTCATCCAGATACCACTGCGTCGTCTCGGCGGTGATCTCTCCAATGCTGCGCCCGCTCTCAGCGGCGCGGGCGTTGATCTTATCGTCCACGTCCGTAAAATTGCGGACGTAAGTCACATGCTGCGGCCCATAGACATGGCGCAGCAAGCGGTAGAGCACATCGAACACGATCACGGGCCGTGCGTTGCCCAGATGTGCCCGGTCATAGACGGTGGGGCCGCAGACATACATCCGCACATTCTGCGCATCGATCGGGGTGAAATCCTCTTTCTTCCGGGTGGCGGTGTTGTGCAGCTTGATCGTCAGGTCACGGGTCATGGGCAGGCGTCCTTGCGCGGGTGTGACGCGGGCTTGGCATAGTTTTGTCAGAATGGGAATGACGTGAACAGCGGCCCGCGAGGATGTCTCAGCGGGTAATGCAGCAAATAATGAGCGTTGCGGTGTTCATGACCGGGTTGTAGCAAGCGCGCCGCCCTGCGCCAAGCCCCTTGTCCGGTTAAGTTTTATGCAACCCTGCCTTCCGCCTTGCCGGCGCGGATTGACAAAGCCCCAAGGCTCTGCCCCCTTGTGCGGAAAATTTCGGAGGCATCATGGATAGATCATCGCGCATCAAAGGGGTTCTGGCCGGAGGGTCCGACGGTTGGGAAGTGTTTCACAAATCGCGCGCCATGATCGCGGCGGGGGTGCCGGTGACCGAGCTTACCATCGGCGAGCATGACATCCGCACCGCCGCCCCGATCCTGCAAGAGATGCACCGCAGCGCCCTCGGCGGCCATACCGGCTATGCCGCCGTGCCGGGCACCGATGCCCTGCGCGACCGGATTGCAAAGCGTGCCGAAGAGCGGACCGGCGTGCCGACGACCCGCGACAATGTGGTGGTCACCCCGGGCGGGCAAGCGGGGCTTTTCGCGGCGTTCATGGCGGTCTGCGACCCCGGCGATGCGGCGCTTTACATCGACCCATATTACGCCACCTACCCCGGCACCCTGCGTGCTGCCGGGGCACGGGCCGTGGCGGTCGAAGCGCGGGCCGATCACGGGTTCCTGCCCCGCAGGGCGGATCTGGCGGCAGCCGCCGGGGGCGCAAAAGCGCTGTTGATCAACACGCCCAACAACCCGACCGGCGTGATCTATGGCCGCGAAACCTTGGAAGAGATCGCACAGGTCTGCCAAGATCACGACCTCTGGCTCGTCTCGGATGAGGTCTATGACACGCAGATTTGGGAGGGCGCCCATCTCAGCCCCCGCGTCCTGCCGGGCATGGCGGAGCGAACGCTGGTCATCGGCTCCATGTCGAAATCCCACGCGATGACCGGCAGCCGCTGTGGCTGGATTATCGGGCCTGAAGACATCATTGCCGACCTGATCGACCTTGCCACCCATACCAACTACGGCGTGCCGGGCTTTATTCAGGACGCGAGCGACTATGCCCTCGCCCAAGGTCCCGCTTTCGAAGAGGAAATCAGCGCCCCCTTCGCCCGCCGCCGCGCGCTGGCGCAGCGGGTTTTAGGCAATCAGAACGTGGTGCGTTCAGTGCCCTCGCAAGGGGCGATGTATCTGATGCTGGATATCCGCGCCACGGGTCACAGCGGCAGCGAATTCGCCGATGCCCTTCTGGAAGACAAGCAGATCGCGGTGATGCCGGGCGAAAGTTTCGGTGCGGCGGCGGCGGGCCATGTACGCGTGGCCATGACGATCGAAGACAGTGCGTTTGAGGCGGCCCTGCGCGACCTCTGCCGCTTTGCCGAAGGGCGCGCCAGCCGCGCCGCGTAAACAAAAAGACCGGCCTCCTTTCGGAAGCCGGCCCTTCATCCAAGCGGGTCATCCCGCCAAGACAGATCAGAAGCGCATGGAACCGCGCAGGGAGATCGTGGTCGCGTCCAGATCTTCGCCTGTGCCGCCTACGTCATCGAATTTGTGCTGCAGCACTTCGCCACCGACGGTGTAGCGGTCGGTCACTTTATAGGTGACGCCTAGACCGGCGAAGGGGCCAGTTTCATCGCCAACGCTTGTGTCGGCACGGGCCGCACCTGCTGTCGCGTAAACCAGTGTCTTACCGAAGTCGTAGCCAGCCTTAACCTTGGCGCGTGCCACGGAGTCCACATCGCCTGCGCCGTTGCCCAGATCAATGTCGGTCTTGTCGTAGTCAAGTTCGCCACCCAGAACGAATTTGCCGAAGTCATAGTCGTAACCGGCGTGGAAACCGTAGGACGTGTCGTCGCCGTCAAGGTTGCCGCTGTCGCTGTCGACGTCGGTCTGGCCGACCTGAAGACCGGTGTAGAAGCCTGTCCAGTCGCCATCAACGGCCACGGGTGTCGGCGCCGGTGTGAAAACCGGTGCTTCAACGGTGGTGTCTTCCAGCGAACCGGCTGATGCGGCACCCGCGAAAGCGCTGGATGCGATCAGGGCGATGCTGGCGATTGTTGTCGTGCGTTTCATGTTCTGCTCCTTAAATACAGGTGACCCCGCGATCCTCGCCGCAGGGTCACTCACGCAACGCCCCATTTAGGGTTGGGTTTCAGGTTTTTCACATCACAGAATTGCGATGCGCTGATTGTCGCACATTTGCAACACACCCTCGGCTAGCGGCCGCTTAAGTTATGTATCATGTGTCGAATTTGTCGCTGCTCAGACGCATTTTGACCTGTTAAATTAGTGGGTTGATCCCGCAACACGAATTCCCGGCCATGTTTGCCCTCACCGCAGCGAAAGTTCCGGCAGAGAAACGACCCCAAGGCAACTGCGCAAAAGAGGCTCCCCGATCGAAAACCACTAAAACGCCCCCGGCCCCGCACCATGCCCTCACGGTAGACCCCGTCCGAGGCTTGCTGTCGCCCCTGAACGCGTTATCTGCTTGTATTGTCAGCAAGAAGGAGCAGGCCCCACCCCATGTCTTGGATCACCACACATCTGGAAGTCGTCATTATCGTGATCCTGACGCTGCTGGCGGCGATCGTGATCTTGCAACAACGCCGCACGCCGCAATCGACTGCCGCTTGGCTGTTGTTCATCATCGTGCTGCCTTGGGTCGCGGTGCCTTTGTTTCTTGCGCTCGGCTTTCGCAAACAATCCTCGCGCTACACGCCGGTGCATTTTCTGAAAGGCGATACCGGCGGCCCGCCGCCCCGCCCTGTGCATACGCTTGACGCGACGATGCAGTATTTCGGCCTGCCCGCCGCTGTCCATGGCCAAGACCTGCGGCTCTTGGGCGACCCCACGGCGGCCCATGAAGCGGTCATGGCACTGATCCAAGGGGCCGAGAAACGGCTCGACGTGCTCTTTTACATCGTAGCCAATGACGACACCGGGCGCATTTTCGTCGACGCGCTAACGGAACGCGCCAAGGCGGGCGTGAAGGTTCGGCTGCTGATGGACCGTTTGGGCACCCTGCGCGGCCCGACAGCCGCCCTGCGCCGCCTGTGCGACGCGGGTGGCGATGTGCGCTTCTACTCTCCGCTGTTGCAACTCCCGGGCTCGGGCCATCTGAACCTGCGCAACCACCGCAAAATGATCATCGCCGATGATGCACGGGTCTTTTCCGGGGGCATGAACATCGGCGCGCATTACCTCGGGCCTGCGGCCTTGGAGGATGGCTGGACCGATCTGGCCTTTCTGCTCGAAGGCCGCGCGGTGCAGAGTTTCGGCGATGTGTTCCGCTCAGACTGGGGCGTCGCCAGTGGGGAGGCTTTGGACCCGGCCCCCTCGGTCGCGGCCCATACGGGCGGGACAGCGACAGTGCAGCTCGTGCCCTCCGGCCCCGACATCGCCGAAGACCCGCTGCATGATGGTCTGATCCGCGCAATACATCTGGCCGAGGCACGGATTTGGCTGGTGACCCCCTATTTCGTCCCGACCGAGGCGCTCGGTTCGGCTTTGACCACTGCGGCCCGGCGGGGTGTGGATGTGCGGGTTCTGGTCCCCGAACGCTCAAACCAACGGATGGCCGATTTTGCGCGGGGTGCCTATCTGCGCGATCTGCATGAGGCGGGCGGCCATGTGCTCTATTACCAGCCTGGCATGATCCACGCCAAAGCCGGGATCATCGACGACATGGGGCTGGTCGGCACGGCCAATTTCGACGTGCGCAGCATGCTGCTGAATTTCGAGGTCACGCTCTTTGTCTATGACGCGGCCTCGGTCGCAAAGCTGCATGACTGGTTCGAACATCTCTCGGAGCATTGCGCCATGGAAAGACCGCCTAGCGGGATGTTCCGCAAGGTGGCCGAAGGGCTGTTTCGTCTGGGAGCGCCCGTCCTATGATCCCCGCCGTCGCCCCGCAATCGCTGCGCATCGTCAGCTATAATATCCGCAAGGCCATGGGCACCGACCGGCGCCGCGATCCCGAGCGGATCATGCGGATCATCCGCAGCCTGCATGCCGATGTGGTGGTGCTGCAAGAGGCCGACCGCCGCCGTGCCCCCCGCCCTTCGGCCCTGCCTCTCGACCGGGTCGAAGAGGTGACGGGCCTGCGCCCTGTGCCCACGCCGAGCGACGTGAGCATCGGCTGGCATGGCAATGCCGTTCTGGTCCGCCCCTCGGCCAAGATCGACCGGGTGGCGCATCTGACCCTGCCGGGGGTGGAGCCGCGCGGCGCCATGGTGGCCGACCTGCATCTCGGCGCGCGGCAATTGCGCGTGATCGCCTCGCATCTCGGCCTGCTGCGTCCGTCGCGCAAGGAGCAGCTGAGCGCCATGATCGCCCATCTCGACGCCTGCGCCGCCTGCCCGACGCTGATCGCGGGCGACCTGAACGAATGGTCGCAAAAGGTGGGTCTCGGGCGTTTGGCGAAACGGTTCACCATTCATGCGCCGGGCAAGAGCTATCACGCGCGGATGCCCGTGGCCTTCCTAGATCGCATCGCCTTGGACCAACATCTTACCGTGCGCCAAGGCGGTGTGATCGAGACAGCCCAGACCCGCCGCGCCTCGGACCATTTGCCGATCTGGCTCGACGTGGCGCATCGCTAGACGTCCTCACCCCGTGGCCCAAGCCAATTCGCCCACCATCATGTTGCAGGCCTGCTGCGGGGTCGAGAAAGCGACCTGCATATCAAAGGCCATGCGCACATCCGCCCGCGCCTTGGCGATGGTGGCATCCGTCGCCCCAAGCCGCCGCGCGGTGGCAATATTCTGGTTCGCGTCATGCCGCAGCTTGCGCACGCTTTCATAGCCGCCCGCAAAACCCGCACATTGTTTCGCCGTCAACTCCGCCGCCGCCGCTTTGCGCGCCGCGGCCTCCATCGGTGAGGCCGGAGGCTCCACACAGCCCGCCAGCGATCCGGTGAGAAATCCCAATATAACAAGACGTTTCATCAAATTCTCCCTTTCATGACCTTGATAGGGAGAGACTGGTTTAATTTTGTGTAGAAATTCGAAATTTCTTACGAAAAACCAACCAAAACAAAACAAAATCTTATGATTTCAATGCTTTAATTTCGAAACTTTGAAACCCCTCCCTAGAATTTCGAAATTACGCAGTTTTCGACATACCCAATGCAAAAAACCCGCGATGAATTCATCGCGGGTTCCATAACTGTCGGTCTCGGAAAAACCGATCTATGACGGAAAAAGTATATGCGCCTTGATCCGGTAAGGGTTCTCTACCAGAAACACATTCGCGCCATCTGCAGCGCCGGTCCACCGACGAAAAGTATCCGCGAGATCAGCATTGGAAAGCTCACCTTTGCCGGACGCTTTTGCATAAGCTAGGGACTGGATCACCAATTCGATGAGCCGCCCCCAGCGTCTCGCTGTTGCATGGATCATCCGGTTATAGACCTCTTCGTTCCGAAGAGTGGATACGTCGATTTCTGCCACCTCGGCGAAAGCACAGAGGATCGCATCAACCTCTTCCAAGCTCTCAGAATTGTAGGCAATATCCTCGTACGAAATCGGTTCAAGCAGTGCCACCAACTCATCAGAACCATTGAGAAACTCAAGGAGCGTCGGCACGCCAGACAGGATCAGAAGCACCGGCCAATCCGCGCGCTTCATCAAGTCTTTGAGACCTGCCAAGATCGTTTTGATCTGTTCCGATTTTTTTTCGTAGAACAGATGCTGAGCCTCGTCGACATGAACCACAAAGACCCCTTTGCGCATCAATTGGCTCTCGGTGCGCCGCCAGATCAAATCAGCGCTGCGATGATCGAGATCGGAAAAGTACCCTGTTGCCTTCAAGAGAGCAGACCCAAGATGTTTCCACGACGTCGTGGCCCGAAGCGACACACGGACACTCTTGCGCTCAAAGCCACCGCCCAATTCTGACGGATCATCCGAGAACGACTTAAGAAGTTCTTTGAGGTCATGTGTTTTGCCGGACCGCGTGCCGGCAGTCAGGACCAACCCACGCCCCTCGAAATGAACGTCAGCCATCCGAGAAGACACGAATTGCGCCAGAACACTGTTGAACCCAGCTTCCAGCCCAGCATAGCGCGGCAAGACATAGTTGTGTTTCTTGAACTGAGTCAGGTAGGTGGTGAAGGCTTCAGCATGAGCTTGCGGGTCGATAAGAGCGTTCATTTCAGTCCCCCTTTCCCCTTAGCTACGCCGGTAAACGTCTTCGGCGCCTTCGATTTTTCAGGTGTCTTAGGCAGCGTCTCTTCGATGATTTCGGCATCTTCAATATCAGCGCCGGGGACGAAGATGCCCTCCCCTTCATCGCCCCCAAGATAGACATCCATTGGTGCGGCCGCTTTGCTCCCTTCATCTGGCGCAAGGATCGTCAAATCGCCGCCGGCCAATTCATCACAGAGCCACTGTGCCTCATCCAAGGTGATGACCTTGTGCTCTTTTCCGTAGAAATCGAGGAGTTTTTCCATCTCGGCATCAATGCGCTTGTAAAAACGGTACAGAGCCATGGCCGAAATCTCTTTGCTGACCGCGTCAGACGCACGCCATTCCTCGAGAAAATGCACCCACTCCTGCAAAGTGAAGTCGCGGAATTGGGACAGCGATGCCCGCAAATGGAAAATCTCGCCCTTGTCAGCCTTAACAGTGACTTCCTCGATAGCGTGCGGGTCCACGTACACCGTGACCTCAGCCCCAATATTGTCCAAAGCCCATTTCCGGAAATTCTCGTCGCCCTGAAAGGGCATACGGAATGCCTCGATACCCATCTTTGTCACAACGCGGCACACCTTCAGGCCGAGGGCGCGCCGGACCTTGCGACGGGACAGTTGCGGCAGACAACCATAGTATTCGACAGTCTGATCAAAGAGCTGCTTTTGCTGGATACCCCAGCCGCCTTTTCGCTGTGTCTTTTTGAAGGGAAGACAATCGGTGAAATACCACCAGATGTATTTCTCAAGCTGTGCGATCGTAAGAGCGGTCATCTCCTTCCCATCATAATCGGCCTCAGCCCCAGGACCGTTCCCACTATGGCCATGAAGAGACCGAACGATATCGATGCTAAGAGTCGCGAAGAAACGTTCGATAAAAGCTTTGTCCGTCGGAGATTTCGTACGACCGAACCGGAACATTGCTCCGAGAGAGAGAATTGCCGTCGGAACGTGCTGGTTCCAAAGTCCGGAGCCCGTATCCATCACGATCTGAAACGGACGAATTGCTGGCGGAGGAGCATGCTGACACCCGGCTTCGCGTGCCAGCTTTGTCTTGTCAGAAACCAGGCGACGGATCAGCTCCAGCGTATCGTTGGCATTCTGAGAGCGCGCAATATTAAACGCGAGCGGCGTGCCCGTCGCAACATCGTAAGCGACAAGGATCCACACTTTGCCAACAGTCTCATTTTCAGCTTCTTTGCGAAGCTGTTTCATCGTGCGTTCGCCCACAACATGATGAAGGCCGGTTTTCTCCAGGAACACCCAAAGCGGAAGCTCGCATTCATCGATCTGGATGACTTCGCCAACCATGCGCGCAATTGTTTCCCCGATGCCCGAGCGCATATTCCGGATCATCTCTGCACGCCCCTTCCGCGTCGCCATGACCGCAGTCTTCGGCATCGCCTTGACGATCTTACGGTATTTTGTCTCCGAAACCTTGATATCAACATGGCCAGGGTCAGTTTTTGCCCGTCGCGCGTTTTCCTCCAGAAGCCGACCTTCGAGCAAAGTATAGCCGCGCTTCACTGTCTTCTCACGACCCTCGCAATAGTCCGCCGCGCTCTCGTCGATGAGCTTATTAACCCAGTCAGGAAACTCCTTCTCGGGGCGCCCTGCGCGACAATGATTGGTTGAGAAATCACTCGGGTCGAAAAACTCGGACTGATAGTCCTTGAACTGATGTGCAAGCTTCTTACCTGCCGGCAAATCAAACGAAATCGTCGACTTGGACTTGCGCTGCGTCTGACCAATCAGCTGACGAAAGCGTTTTTTTACTTTCCCTTCAATAGCCTCATGATGATCGTTGATCCAAGCCTCCGTCACTTTGTTGAGTCCATTGCTCTGATACTCTTGCAGAACCAACATGGCGCAAAGTTCGAAGAGGACTTTGAGCTGTTCCTCATCATCGAGATCGATAAAATCCGGCCCGGTTTTCGGCAAAGCGGTAGACCCATAGAGAGACTTCAATGGCGGCAGATCGATCTCGAAATCGACAGCGTTCAGCTTCGACGTCAGATCTTCAACCGGCATGAAGAAATCGAGGTGGTCGTTTGCATCGGCCGTTGTCGGCCGCATGACCGCCATATCATCGAGGATTGCAATAATGCGCGAGCTTTTGTTGCCCTCGGTCACAACGGTCCCCACAGGGAACTTGGGCGGGTTATGTTTCGTCATTGTTCAGGTCTCCAAATGAGGGAAGGATAATCGATCACGGCATCGCGCTCTGTCCCAACCATTCCTGCGCCGATCATGCGCAAAATGGCTTGCCAAGCGTCACTCTTTGCGAGCCGCGATTTTTCGATGAGAGAGGAAATACGCAGTGGCGATGCCTCCGCGTTGATCAGTTCACAGATGCGCCGGTCAGCCTCTGCATTCGGCATCTCATGGCACATAAGGATGCGACGATTGTTGTCACGGTAGTTGCGGGAAAAAGACACATCCGAGATTACGACGATACGATGGCAGAGATTTTCTGGCGTATTGGCAACGATCTCGGAGATCGTCGGAACACTCGAGCTCGAACGCAAAGATTGTTGCGCTTTAACGTAGGCGAGATAGACCTTGCCATCTTCAAGCGTGATCCGGACGTCAAAGGTATGCGAGCGCCGAGACTTCTTCCCCGTTTTCGACGGCAAGGGAATGGTCAGAGGCTGACACTCGACCCCCACAACGTTCGGCTGCAACAAAGCATCAATTTTGAATGCCTCTTCGATCTCAGAATCATTCAAGACCAAAGACGGTTGCATGCTGTTCATGCGGGTACGGATGGTCATACCCGATTTATAAGAACGATTGCTGCGGGACAAAGGATTGCGCCGCTGGCCCCAGCCAATCACCCCATCGATGTCACCGATCGTAATCCGAGGCTTACGTTTTGCCGCTTCCTTCCGCGCTTTCGTCCTATGTGTCGTTTTACGCGCTGTCTCGCGAACGTCTTCGAGAAGTGTCATTTCTTCCACCCCATCGAATGTTCAAGCGATTTGGACAGCGACACGAACAGTCGCTCGACATAGGCTTTATCCACGGGACCAGTCGGCAGCTTCATGAGTGTCGTCTCGGCGACAGACTTCGTGAAGGCGGTCGAAAATTCAGTTTCGGGCATAGCTTCTCCGTTTGCGCCAAAACGGGCGCATTGTTGGTGTCAGGGTATTGGGATAGTCAGCTTGCAAGCCGACCAGGCTATCGCAGGTGATCTTCTAAATGAGCTTGGTCTGGATCTGGGCGATGGGCTGAAACCGTTGAACGAAGGCGCTAAAGCGGCTATCTTTGTTCTGTGAAAGGTTGGGCGTCAGTCCGACCAGAGGAGAGATCAGTCGCGCCAACGACGTCTCTCCTTTTTTTATTCCAAGCAGATATTTCTTCTCCCTTCTTTGATGATTCCATTTCGGCGCAGAGGCATCTCACAGCTCAAGCAAAGAGTCGAATCTTTCTTTCATTACAGTGACTTAAAAGATAAACCTTTACGTTTCTCGCAAGCAGTCAGATGTCAAAATCGCTCTCTTCAATAGTGATTTCTTGCTCCTCATAGTTTTCGCAATGTCGCTTCACCTTCCTACCTAGGCGCAAGTTTCTGCCTTGGAAGACAAAAACATCTCAATATTATGCACTTAGGTCAGGTTGAGGGGCTATATTTATTCACTTAACTCGGGTTAAGGGACGATTTTGTGGAAATTGGTGTTCAAAACCGGAAACACTCAGGTTGTTCAATCAAGAGGCAACACAGACCGTTTTCGCAGACCCTGGGCCAGCGAATTCAATCAACGCATTGGCTTTCGCAACTGAAGCAATCGACAAAAATGCTGAACTACTCGATGTCGCCGAACCCGTGGTATTCTAAAAGCTCATCAAGGCGGTTCTCGATATAATGAGTTTCGTCCATTTCATTTATGCAGACGAGTCCTCCCCAGAAGCCACCCAAAGGCTTCTTGAGCTCCTCAAACATTTCAATCCGAAGTGACCTTGCTGGACGATAAGACAGGTCAACTATCTTCTGAAATCTCTCAATTGTTTGAATATGGTGCTTTCCAGCCGCCGTGGTTTCAATAATGAACTCTGCACCTAAGAAACAGGAACGAAGTGAAACGCGCCTACCGCGGAGACGGGATACAGATCGCGCAGAAAAATGATGGTCACAGCCGGAGCATTGGATCAAATTTCGCGTCTCTAAGAACCAAACACGACGCACGCCACATTTCGGACAGGTACAGCCCTCTGGCCATGTATTAAGAGAAAACCAATCTTCGCAGTCTTTCTCAGTCGGAAACTCGGCAGACACACGTTGCGACGGCAGACCCGAACTCAGTGTCCGCCAATGAGCAAGGTCAATCTCGTCTTCAAGCCGTAACATCTATAGGTCCGTGAGTATTCGCTTCTAATGTGAAAAGAGCTATCACGTTGGAAAGCTGCAACAACACAGTTTTTCGCATTCCCTCTGGTGGAAACGTCTAGCCTGCCATCTGGAAAATCTGCTGCCCTGTGGTTTTGCGAAAGAGGCAGGAGGCGCATCACCGGACTACACGACCAAATGCGACCTGCTGGTAGAGGAGGGCTTGGTCTTGCTGGTCGAGAACAAGGGTGTGCGGGTGTTGACGGAGGCCGGCCGACCGCTGGGCATCGCCCTGACCAAAGCACCCATCCGTCGGGCCGGGATCGAGGATGGCGTGCTCGTCGTCGAAACACGAACCCATCGCGGCCGGTTCAGTGGTAATCCCCCCGCAAATTAGTGGTGTTCAAAAGTAGAATTTTCTCGGCAAGATATTTGAGGAGATTTACGATGAAGAATGGACGATACAGCGACGCACAGATCATGGCGATCCTGAAGCATGCGGAGGGCGGTGTTCCGGTTTCTGAACTGTGCCGCGAGCACGGAATGAGCAATGCGAGTTTCTACAAATGGCGGGCAAAGTTTGGCGGCATGGATGCGTCTTTGATGTCTGAAATGAAGGATATGGCGGAAGAGGCTCTCGGCCCAAGGACTAAGCCGCTCCGCGGCAATGGCGCTTGCGGCTGATGGATTGCGTCCTCCGTAACAGCCCGCATTTTGCGATCTGACTGACTTGTCTGACGATTGGGGCCTTCTCAATCAACCGACAGGAGGTTCCCATGACAGAGGAGATAGTAACCCCGCTGCGCCAGCGGATGATCGAAGACATGCGCATCCGTGGGATGGGCGAGAAGGCGCAGAAGTCCCACATCCGGGCGATCAAGGACTTCGCGGCCTTTCTTGGGCGGCCACCCGACACGGCGACACCGGAAAATCTCCGCGCGTATCAGCTGCATATGACAGACAGCGTGGTGACCCCGTCGACGTTCAACGTGCGGATCGTCGCGCTGCGGTTCTTCTTCAGCATGACCTGCGGGCGCGAGGAGATGAAGCGCTACATGCAAATCCGCACCGAACCGCGCAAGCTGCCCGTGGTTTTCAGCGTCGAGGAGGTGTCCTACATCCTGATGGCAGCACCCGGACCGGGGCTGAAGTATCGGGCCGCGCTCAGCATCTCTTACGGCGCAGGACTTCGGGCGTCCGAGGTCTGCAACCTAAAGATCAGCGATATCGACAGCGACCCGATGCTGATCCATGTCGAGTTGGGCAAGGGTCAGAAGGACCGGAAGGTGATGCTGTCACCCGGCTTGCTGGATTTGCTAAGGGCCTGGTGGCGCGAGGCACGTCCCGAAGGCTGGCTGTTTCCCGGCAAGCCGAAGATCAACCCGATTTCGCCGTGTCAGTTGAGCCGCGCTTTCACCTCAGCCAAGCATATGCCAGGGGTCAAGAAGCCGGCGACATTGCACACGTTTCGACACAGTTTTGCCACCCACCTTTTGGAGGCAAACACCGACGTGCGGGTTATTCAGGTGCTGCTCGGCCAAGCCAAGCTGACGACCACTGCGCGATACACTCATGAGGCCACCAAGACGATCCGCGACACTGTCAGCCCCTACGAGATGCTGGCCAAATTGCAGGATCAGACGGTGAAGCGAAGTCTGGAGTGACCGGACGCCGGGGTGCCCCGGACCGAACTGGAGATTGCTGATATCTTCCGCGCCCATGGTCCTGCGTGGCGGCTGGCCAATGCGGGGCATGTCAGCCTCTCCCAGTTAAAAGTGATGTCGGCTATCGAGGCCTGCCGGACTGAGGCTCTTGGCGGGCATGTGGCTGGCTGTGCCACATGCGGCCACCATCACATCGCTTATAACTCCTGTAAGAACCGGCACTGCCCGAAGTGCCAGGGACCGGCCGCGCGCGACTGGATGGAGGCACGGGCCGAAGATCTGCTGCCCGTGGAATATTTCCACGTCGTCTTCACCCTGCCAGCTGAGATCGCGCAGATCGCCTATTGGAACAAGAAGGCGATCTATGGCTTGCTGTTCAAGGCGTCGGCCAAGACCGTCATGACCATCGCGGCCGACCGCAAGCGCATGGGCGTGCGAGTGGGCATGACCAGCGTGCTGCACACATGGGGATCGGCACTGACCCATCATCCGCATATCCATATGATCGTCCCCGGCGGCGGCCTGTCGCCGGACAGCACCAAATGGGTCGCCAGCAAGCCTTGGTTCTTCTTGCATGTGCGCGTGCTGTCGCGCCTGTTCCGCCGCCTCTTTCTGGACGGGCTCGTGGCGCTGCACCAAGCCGGAGACCTGGCTTTCTATGGGGACTTGGAGCGGCTGGCGCTGACGGACGCCTTCACCACCTGGCTCACCCCTTTCCTTAAATCCGAATGGGTGGTCTATTCCAAGCCGCCCTTTGGCGGCCTAGAGGCCATGCTTGCCTACCTGAGCCGCTATACTCACCGCGTCGCCATCTCAAACCACCGCTTGGTCAGCGCTGATGCCGACACCGTCGCCTTCCGTTGGAAAGACTACCGCCTCAAAAATGGGGACCGCCAGAAGATCATGCGCTTAGCCACGCCTGAGTTCATCCGACGCTTTTTGATCCACGTCCTTCCTGACGGGTTCCACCGGATCCGCCACTACGGCCTGCTGGCCAGCAGCGCTCGCAAAGCTAATCTCACAAAGATCCGCAAACTGCTCTGCGTCCAACCACCAGATCAGGCAGATGTCCAAGACGCTGAGCCAGACGTCACCCCGCTCACGCTGCGTGAACCATGCCCATGCTGCGGGGGACCCATGCGCATCATCGAAATTTTTCGTCGCGGGCAGAAACCGATGTCACGCGCGCCACCACGGGAGCAGGCCGCATGACCGGCCTGTCACAGATCATCAACCCACGCTGGCTGCTCCGTGCAGAACCGGACCGAGCCACCTGCGCCGATCAGGTATCAGCAGGTTCCCAAACCACAAATCCACCCAGGACATCGGTGGCATCCAGCAGCAAGATCTGGCACGTCAAGGTCAGCTCCCTGGGCAGAGCGGTCATTGCCCTTTTTCAGTAAGCCCATGATAAAGTACATGGTCTTTTGGCCCGCACGGGGAGTTCCGGAATGAAATTTGGTCTGTCGTTGGCTCTGATCCTGGTCGCAGTGCCTTCTCTTGCTTAAACCGTTCCGGGACTTGCCCATCTCCGGGACACATCCGACGACGCGCGTCCTCTGTCCATGTCGATCTGGTATCCGTCTGAGGAAAAAGCATCGGGCACTGTCGGTGGAAATCCTGTGTTCGAGGGGCTTGCAGCAGCACCTGATGCGGAGTTCACGCAAAGCCCGCTTCCGCTGGTGGTCATATCACATGGCGGCCTGCGATCCGCGACTGACTCAGGTGCCTGGCTCAGTTCCTCCATCGCACGGGCAGGCTTTGTTGTGGTCGAAGTCAATGCGCCGCGCCCGAACAACGCCGAAGCTGCTGTGAACGAAATCTGGCAAAGACCCCAGTATATAAGCCGCGCGATTGACTTGGTGCTGGCCAACTCGACTTGGGGGCTGCGAATTGATGAAACCACGGTGTCAGTCGCGGGATTTGCACTTGGCGCGACCGCGGCCCTGTCTGTCGTCGGAGCGGAGCTGGATGTCGCCAGCTACCTTCACTCTTGCGCGCCGGACAGAGAGCAGCCCGGACCGGATTGCGGATGGTTTGCGGCCCAAGGGGTGGACATGTCGGCCACCAACCTGGACGGCCTGGCCGGTATGGCGCGAGACCCCCGCGTGACTTCGGTGATTGCCATAAACCCGGAATACTCGGAAGACCTGGGTTCAGTGCCGGCGGATGTTCGGGCGCTATCGATTTCCCTCGGCCGGCTCGCGCACACATCGGCTGATGGTCAGCCGGCTCCGTCCTTTGTCATGCCCCAAGCGACGGCATCCGATGCTTTCGCCGTTTGCACGGTCGCCGGACCGAAGATCCTGATGGAGGAAGAAGGTGATGCATCGATCTGTGGTGGATCTTCGGACGCACGCCGGGCGATCCACCAGGACGTCTCTAACGCAGTCATATCCTTCCTGAATGGCGGCCCTGAATAAGCTGAGGCGGACCCTCAGACCGGCCCATAGCTGACCTTAGATCAAGTTTCAGCGAATGACTGAAACGCCCTCTATCGCCCGGTGCCGAGGCTTAGACGAATGTTCGCATTTTCTGTTCATTTAAGTGGCACATCTTAGCCCCTACGGCTTATCGGTGTCAGTTTGGGGGCCGAGCCCCAGCAAAGCTGCCGGCTCTCAATGTGGTCGATTTCGGCTGGCCTGAGCAGCCTTTGAGCGCGGTGGCCAGGTCGACCTGATATAGGCAAGTATGGTCCAAATTTCTTCGTCAGAGATTACCTCACCGAAGGCGGGCATGCCGCTGTTGAAACCCTTCACCCCCCGGGCCGCCAGCGCAACCTCGCCCCCGAGTTTGGTGTAGTCGAACAGCAGCGTATTATCATGGTGCCAAGTATGTCCCGTTGCATCATGCGGCGGCGCGGGCAGCACACCATCTTCGTCTGGGGTTCGCCAATCGGGCTGTCCTTCGAGGTCTGCACCATGACAGGCGGCGCAGCGCTCGGCGTAGAGCGAGCGCCCCGCGACGAGATTGCGGCCTTCGAGTTCGTGATCGGCCTGCGCTGCCGATGCGGCCGCACAGAAAATCAAAGCAGCCCGTTTCATGCAACTTCTACCCATGTGCGCATCCCTCCGATCGAGTGGCTCAACATATGACAATGGATCAACCAGCGCCCCGGATTGTCGAAGACGCAGAGAACATCGCGGCTTTCGCCAGCAACGACCAAGGTTGTATCCCGGAGATCGCCGAGGCTGCCGTCAGGGGCCACCTCATAGAAGTGATGTCCATGCAAATGAATGCCGTGCGGGAATGCGGTATCATTAACCAAGGTGATCCGCACCGTTTCGCCGCGTTCGATGGCGGCAAAGGGGTCCTGTTGCAGGTCCGAGACATCGTTGAAGGACCAGACATTGGCACCGCCGTGCCGACCGCCCATGGCACCGCCCATCATGGTCAGCGTCAGGTGCTGGGAGGGGGCGCCCGGTGCCGGGAGGTCCGGTGCCGCCAAGGTCGGCAGAGGCCCCGATTGCCTATCCGTATTCTCACCAGAGATGGACAATTCGGCGAGACGGTAAGGCTCCTGCCGCGTGGGCATGTCAAAGGTGACCGGGCCGGTGACATCGACGATCAGATCGGCCCGCTGGGCCGGCGCCAGAACGAGGTCAGAGGCCGCGCGGGGTTGGCTGAGTGCCATGCCATCCAAGGCGACGACCGAACCAGAGACACCAGAGATGCTCAGGGGGAAAATACGATTGGTCGCCGCATTGATCAGCCGCAGGCGGATGCGATCACCTTGCCGCACCTCGCTTCGCGAGAGGAAGCCGCGGGCAAAATTGCCCATATAGCCCGCATGGGCAACGCTATGCATGTCGGTGAATTCATCAACAAGGCTGCCATCTTCGTCGATGATCCAATCGGACAAGATCAGGGTGATGTCGTGATCCAGATCGAGGGGGGCGTCGTCTTCGACGATCAGCGGCCCCATCAAGCCGCGCGCCACCTGCTCTTGCGAGATATAATGCGAATGATACCAATAGGTCCCCGCGTCGGGCGGCACGAAGCTGTAGGTCTTGCTGTCACCGGGGTTGATCAGGTCTTGCGTCAGCACCGGAACGCCGTCCATCCGGTTTTCCAGCCGGATGCCGTGCCAGTGAACGGCGGTGCCCTCTTGCAGGGAATTCTTGACCTCAATCGATGCCCGCGCACCCCGTTTAAGCCTGATCTCAGGCCCCGGCATTGAGCCGTTGAACCCCAGCATTGCGGTGGTGCCTTCGCCTTCGGGAAGGATCTGCTGGCTTACTGTTTCGGCCTTCAACTTCAATGGCGTGACGCCAGCAAAGCTTGGAAGGGGCAGAACCGCAGCGGCGGAAACACTGGCGAGGAATTGTCTTCTGTTCATGTCATGCCTTATCGGGATGAATTGCGATTGATGCTGCCACGGGGCACAGGGCGCGCTGATGTCCGAGGCGTGTTGGTATGTCCTGCAGGGGCCAATTCCAACTGTCGATGACGGGTTGGAGGTGGACCGCCTATGCGCTCTCTATCGGGAAAGAGAATATGTCGAACCACTTGGGTCATCCCTTCTCTGACAAGGGGGCGCGTCCCGCCATGACCTGCAGCACGAAGCTTCCTGACGCCGTAATCATGAGAAAGCCGTGAAATGCCTCTATCCCGGTGATGAAGCGCAGGTGCCCCACGGGGGTCAAATCGCCGCGCCCCAAGGTGGTGAAGTTGACCAGCGAGAAATAGAAATAATCCATCATCGTGGTGGGCTTGCCCGCCGGGCCGGATCCGTTCAGCGCGCCGATTTGCAAACCCTGCTCGGCCCAGAGGAAGAACAGCGTATAGATGAAAGCCTCGATGACATGCGCGAGTGTGATTGCGCCGACGGCCAAGCCAAGGTTCTGGCCATGCGCAGCACTTTTGCGCTGCGCGATGGTATCGGAAACCCGTTTGAGCACGAGATAGTGGATCGCCGTGCAGATGCTGACGACCAGAACGGATAGAAGCATTGCTTGGACCATGACGGGGCAACCTGCTTTGTGGGGGGCTTTTCCTCAAGCGATTACGCCGGGGCGGCGTTTGATCTGGTTGCAGGGCCTATCGCTGAGCCCTTCACAGTTGCAGTTTGCAGGGCCTCCGCAGGCATCAATGCGTCATCCATCAAATCCTCAATGAAGGTGCTGAGCAACTGGGTGCGCCCGGTGACGGCAGCCTTGCGATAAATCGCGTTTGTCTGCGCTTTGATCGTTCCTTCAGAGGTGCCGCGCAGTTCCGCAATGTCTCGGGTGCTCAGGCCTTTGACCAGAAAGACGGCGACATCCCGCTCTGCGGGCGTCAGACGCCAGTCGGTGAAATGCTGCGTCATCACCATCGAAAACTCCGAGGTGCATCGGCGCATCTTCTCTTCGGCGAGCCGCGCACGTTGCAGACTTGTCCTGAGGGCGATCCAGCCAAGCGCCACGCCGAGGTTCAACCCGATGGCCAAGATCGTTTGCTGATACTCATGGCTCTGCCAGATCAGAAACTCAGATTCCATTCCCATAGCGTCCAACAAGAAGCAGACGGTAAAGAAGATCGCCACAATGGCCTGTAGTGTTGCAATGGCCCAAAGGGCAATGGTTCCACGCGTTTTCATAGCTCGAAGTGCCTTATATTTGTGGAAAGCACAGGGCCGGCCCGGTCAGCCGGCCCTGCGATTGGCGCTTACTTCATCTCAGTCACAGTCAATTTGCCTTTGACACGGTCCGCCACGAATTCGATGTCTTGGCCTTCTTTCATTTTAGCAATCAGCGCTTCATCGGCTTTGAACACCATAGTCATCGACGGCATATCGAGGTTTTCGAGTGGGCCGTGGATGATGGTGACCTTATTGCCCTTAGCGTCGACCTTCTTGATCTTCCCGGTCGAGTAGACGGCAGGTGCCTCGGGAGCCTCATTAGACTGAGCGACGGTGATCGGACCGTGCATGCCGGATTCGTAGTGGCCGGGGATCAGGCAGGCGAACTCGAAGCTGCCTTCATTGGCGAAGGTCCAGATCACCTCGCCCTCCATGCCGGGATCAAGGCGAACGGAGTTCGGGTCATCATGCTCCATGTCCATCTTGGCCATCGCTTCTTTGTGCTCAGCATTGCCATCCATCGTGTCGATGACGAACTCATGCTCGATCTCGCCTTTATTGGTGACAGCAAAGCGGATGGTATCGCCTTTTTTGATGTCGAACTCGGCGGGTTCAAAGATCATCTCGCCGTCGTCGGTTTCGCGCATGGTCACCTCGATGGTGCGGTCAACCGCCTCGGCCTTGCCGGGCATGCCTGCGGCCATTTCCTTGTGCATATCGCCGTGGCCGTCATCGCCGTGACTGCCGCCGTGGGTGCCCGCGGCAAAGGCCGGAGCCGTGATGAGAAGGTTGAGGGCGGTCGAGAGAAGAAGTTTGTTCATTGTTTTTCCTGTATGTTTTTAGAGGTGATTATGGTCCAAAGGCCGCTTAGCCCTTGGAGATTGGTTTTGGCGTAATCTGGGTTTCCGGGCTGAGGTTCTGCGCGAAGTCTGGCAGCTCGCCTGTCCATTCATACGCTTCGGTGCCCGGCGGGTTTTCATACCAGCCGGGATCTTCGTAGTCGTCCGCGTCGATGCCTTCGCGCACCTTCACGACCGAAAACATGCCGCCCATTTCAAGGGGTCCATGCGGCCCCCAGCCGGCCATCATCGGCACGGTGTTGTCGGGCAGCGGCATCGACATTTCGCCCATATCCGCCATGCCCGCCGTGCCCATGGGCATGAACTCAGGCTGCACGCGGCGGACCTGACGTGTCATGTTGGAACTGTTGGTGCCGATTAGCGTGGGCACGTCGTGACCCATAGCGTTCATCGTGTGGTGCGACTTGTGACAGTGGATCGCCCAGTCGCCCAGATGCTCGGCCACGAACTCATAGGCGCGCATGGCGCCGACGGGAATGTCGATGGAGACCTCGGGCCACTGCGCCGATTCCGGCACCCAGCCGCCATCCGTGCAGGTGACCTTGAAGTCATAGCCATGCATGTGGATCGGGTGGTTGGTCATCGTGAGATTGCCGACGCGCACGCGAACCTTGTCGCCATGGTTGACGACCAGGGGGTCAATGTCCGGGAAGATGCGGCTGTTCCATGTCCAGAGGTTAAAATCTGTCATCGTCATGATTTTCGGGATGTAGCTGCCCGGATCGATGTCGAAAGCGTTCAGCATAATCAGGAAATCCCGATCAACGCGCATGAAATCGGGGTCTTTGGGATGGACCACGAACATGCCCATCATGCCCATCGCCATCTGCACCATCTCATCCCCATGCGGGTGATACATGAAGGTGCCGGATTTGGTCAGGTCGAACTCGTAGATAAATGTCTTGCCCGGCGGGATGCCCGGATGGCTCAGCCCGCCGACACCGTCCATGCCCGAGGGCAGGATCAGCCCGTGCCAATGCACCGTCGTATGTTCCGGCAGGCGGTTGGTAACATAGATGCGCACCCGGTCGCCCTCGACGGCTTCGATGGTCGGACCGGTGGACTGACCGTTGTAGCCCCAGAGGCGCGCGACCATACCATCAGCAAGTTCACGCTCGACCGGCTCGGCAACGAGGTGAAATTCCTTCACGCCATTGTTCATCCGGTGCGGCAGGGTCCAGCCGTTAAGCGTGACCACGGGGTTATAGTCCGGCCCACTGGTGGGACGGGTCGGCGCTTGGGTGAGGGCCGAATCCATCTCGGCGGCCTCGGGCAGGCCCATATTCATGGTCTGGCCCCATGCTTTGGAGGACACGAGCGTTGCACCCGCAGCGCCGGCCCCCAGCAGTTGACGTCTGTTAATCATCTGGTTGCTTCCTTGTCTCAATGTCCTGCGCCGCCACTGGCGGCGATCTGTGTCTCTCCGCCGGCACCGCCGCCGCCGCTGCCACCGCCGTAGATCGCGGCGGTCAGACCGGCAGAGGCCAGCCAGAACTCACGCTTGGCATTGGCTGCCTCAAGCTGGCTTCCGATCTTTTCGCGGGCATCGTTCAACAGATCGAAGGTGCTGGTGATCATGCCGTTGTTGCTGAGCAGAGCCTCTTCATCGATGGTGCGGCGCAAAGGCAGCACCACGTCTGAGTAGTGCCGTGCGATCTGGTGGCTTGAGCGGTAGGCCGTGGCCGCCGCCCGGGCTTCGGAGCGGACGTTCACCGCCCGTTCGGCCAGCACATTGGCGGCTTGAAGATAGCTAAGCTCGGCCTTGCGCATTCGCGCCTTGCCGCTGTCGAAAATTGGGATGACGAACTCGAACTCGACCTGAGGTGAGATACTGGTCTCGACTTCCCCGTCCTCTTCCTCACGCTCGATCTCGGCACCAGCGATGACTTCGAGGTCGGTCAGGGTGCGGGTGGCATCGGTCAGACCATAGGCCTTGGCCGTTGCTGCCAACCCCAGCCGGGCGACTTCCAAATCAACACGATTGGCGAGCGCCAGCCGTTCGATGCCCTTGTGGCTGCTGACCGTATTGGGCACGCGGGGCAGAGCATCGGGCACATAATAGGCCACGTCCTGCCCCCAGAGCCCCATGAGCCGGGTCAGCTGTTCCTTAGCCAATTGCGCATCCAGCCGCGCCTGCGCCAGCTGTCCGGCCATCTCGGCATTGAACGCCTGCTCGCGGGCCTGTGCGGCCTTGTTGAGCGCGCCGGTCTTGCCCAGCTGCTGCGCCAGTTCCGCCGCCGCATCGGTGGTGACGGCAGCACGTTTAAGGTAGCCCACCGCCTCAAAGGCGGCGACCGCGTTGATCCATGCCTCGCGCGTTTCATTGGCCAGTGCCAGCGTGTCGCTCACCGCCTGCATCTGCGCGTGCTGGAATTCCGCCTCGGCAGCGGCGATGCGCTGTTTGCGGGTGCGAGCGTCCAGCAGGTTCACGGCGATCATGCTTTCCAAGGCACGGTAAAGCCCGACCTCGGGCGCGCCGATGCCCAGCAAGCCGATGGAGACGACGGGGTTTTCTGGCGTGGACTGCTGCCATGCTTCGGCCGCCGAGAGGCCGATCTGCGCATAGGACGCCTGAAGCCCCTTGTTGTTCAAAAGCGCGACCTGCACAGCGGTTTCGGCACTGATCGTTTTACCCTGCACCATGGCGCGGACCTGTTTGGAGGCCGCGACGGTCTCGGCCTGCGACTGCGCCCAGACGGTGCGCTTGCCGATGGCCTTGGAGGTGCGTGCCTCCACGGTGGCAAAGCCAGCATCACGGGCCGAGAAACTCACCGGCAGGTCCGTTGCCGTGCAGGCGCCCAAGATCAGTGGTGTAATGACGGCGGCGGTTTTCAATTTCCAACGCATCAGTGGTTCATCCCCTGCATATCCATCCCTTGCATAGGTGCCTGTTCAGCGTTCAACCGTCGCCAATCGAGCGGCTCCACCACGCCGCGACGCCGGTAGCCTGCAAAGGGTTGCTCTTCGGCGGTCGTGGCACTGCCGCGCGTGCTGTTGTCGGCGGCGGTCATCGCGGCGACTTCGGGCAGAGGCGTGGGCTGCTGCACATAGGCGGCAGTGACGTCTGGAAATGGGGGGAGCGTCGTGGCGCAAGCCCCAAGGGTCAGGGACATCGCCCCTGCAATCAGTGGTAATTTCATTGGTTTTTTGCCTGAGAATAAGGTGATCTTACCCGCAGCCAGACGCCGCGGATGCAAAGGCCGTTAGTCGGCCGGGATCAACTCAGGCTCGAGGCGGACGCAATTGACCAGCGGGTTGGCCAGAGGCGACAGAATGGGACACGCTGGTGTATTCAACGGATCGCGCAGCCGTCATTTTCGCGTCCTGCGAGGTGGTCAGCGCCGCCGTCAGGCAGATACCACCACAGCAAGGCTCGCCTTCGAAACTGTCTGGTGTTTCTGTCTGGTCCAGCATGGCCGCTGCGCCCTGATGCAGTTCGGACGCTGCGGCCATCTGGTGGCCCGCGTGATGCGCTGCCTGCGCGCTCTCATGCATCCCGCTTTGTGCGTGAATCGAAGAGGGCGGGAGCAGCAACAGACCACAGGCCAAAACCACGCCGAGAAGGACGCGACAAAGGTTGGATATGTTTGCCAGAGCACGCATAGGTGTTATCAGTGTCGTAAGTCGCAGAGCCTGTCAACGCGTCCAGCGCTGGAAGGATTGCGGTTTTCTGGCGGAAAACGGCCTAAAGTGCGGGGCAGCGGATTGACGTTCTGACCCAAAGTGGAGGCCAGAGGCGCTGGCTCCGGTGCCAGAGCGCGATGGGCATTCGGTCCGAAACGCCTACTTCGACGCCTTCTGCAAAAGGCCGATCAACTCGTCAAATTTGGCGCGTTGTTCTTTCGGGTCGCCGCTGGCAATCGCAGCCTCGACGCAATGCTGGGCGTGGTTCTCCAACACAAGCTTTTCGACCCCCAGAACGGCGGATCGGATGGCCGCAGTCTGTGCTAAGATGTCCATGCAGTAGCGGTCGGCCTCAACCATTTTCGCGATGCCGCGCACTTGTCCTTCGAGCCGTGATAGGCGGTCCAGCGTCTTTTCCTTGTTAGCCTTCATGAGGCGGCGCTCCATTTGAGATTTGTTGCCAACCGGATAATATACCCCATATGGGTATAAAACGAAGGCACACATTGGCAATTTAGGAGGACAATACAATGGATTCAAAGAATAAGCACGACGATAGAACAAGCAGCGGCTATGGTCGGTTCTTTGCGATGATCGGCACCTCGACGGTCGTGATGTATGGCCTGATGTATCTTAACACTTATGCCCTTGACCATGTCTTCTTCTCGCAGACTCGGATGTGGATGGCGCTCTATATGGGCGGGGTAATGGCAATCATCATGCTCGCCTTCATGCTCGGCATGTATTCCAATCGAAAGACGAATTTTGCGATCTTCACTGGGGCTGCCATCGCCTTTGCGGCCGGCGTCTACTTGGTCCGGTCGCAAGATACGGTAGGCGACACCGCTTGGATGAAAGCCATGATCCCTCACCATTCCATCGCGATCCTGACCAGCGAACGCGCAAACCTGTCCGATCCGCGCGTGCGCGAGTTGGCCGACGCGATCATCGAGGCACAGCGCAGCGAGATCGAAGAGATGAAGCTCTATATCGAAGACATCGAAGCGAACGGGGATGCAGCGCCTGGCACGCCCCGCACCAAACCCTAAGATAAAGGAGCATATCATGCCATGTGACACCCGCGATGTCGCAGACGTAACAGCTGACCCAGCCGCATCCGCGACAGGGAAAACCGCCGTGCTATACCGCATGGCCCTGCCAAACCACCTGTGCCCGTCAGGGCAGAAGGCGCGATGGCTTTTGGAGCGCAAAGGCTACGAGGTCGATGACCGCCTATTCCGCGCGCGGTCCGAAGTCGACGCGTTCAAGGCGCAATACGATGTTCCCACAACGCCACAAGTTTGGATCGAAGGGAGACGCATCGGCGGCTATGACGCTCTGCGCCAGGAACTTACCGACTATGAACCTGCGGCGACCACTTACAAACCGGTGATCTATCTCTTTGCCGTGGCTGCGGCGACAGCGCTTGCTCTGTCCATCGGCTTTCTCGGCGCGATCACGTGGCAGACGCTCGGTTGGTTCATTTCGGTCTCAATGATCCTACTGGGGATGCAGAAGCTGCGTGATATCGAAAGCTTCACTACGATGTTCCTCAACTACGACCTGCTGGCACGCAAATGGGTGCCATATGCCTACGTTTATCCATGGGTTGAAACCGGGGCGGGCGTATTGATGACCGGGATGTTGCTAACCTCAATTGCCGCCCCAGCCGCACTCTTCATAGCCACGGTTGGCGCAGCAAGCGTGTTCAAGGCCGTCTACATCGACAAGCGCGAGTTAAAATGCGCCTGCGTTGGCGGCAATTCGAACGTGCCTCTCGGATTTGTGAGCCTGTCCGAAAATCTAATGATGATGGGCATGGCCATCGTGATGTTGGCCAAGATGTTTACCTGAAGGTCGGGCGCAGCATCTTGCGCTTAGCACGAGTTAGCAGGGCGGAAATGGTCAACTGAAGCAAACGTGCATGGGACGAGTGCTTGACTCAGCTTTGTTCGCATAGCTGCCGTTCGCGCGTTTTGCGGCGAACGGCGGCTCTCCGCCCTTAGTGAGCCGTCAGCCTCAGCGCATAGCAGTCGTTTCTTGCAAGTTTGGAAGTCGCCTGAGTGTTCCCGAAGCGGGCCTTCGCAAATTGAATAGCCTTCGCTGGTCACGCGGCTGGCTATGACACGATGTCGAGATCTAAAGTTCTTAGCGCGTATAAGAAAAACAGAAGCTTCGTTTTAACACGAAGACGAGACCCGCGCGCTGTGCAGCCGGCGGTCTGGTAGACTGCAATCCAATGTTCTTGAACAGTAAAGCACGCTATTAAGCGTCCTACCCGCGAGCGTATCCAGTGCAAAGCCTACCGTGGTTTCAAGTTTGACGACCGTTGCGCTGCCATTGTTCAATAGCAGATTAAATGACTGCTCTGAAGTAGCGGGGACGATGATCTTCAGGATACGCGTCGGCCGATTCGAAGCGTTCCAAATGGCCCGCAATCAGATTTTCCGTTCGAAGACCGTATCACCGGGGCCGTAAAAACTCTCACTCTAAGTAAAGGTGCCATACGGCAAACCAAAAAGCCGTAGTCACCCATATTCAGACACCGCAGCCGCCACCTCGGCCGCGGTGGGCAGCGGGGCCACCGCGCCGTAGCCTGCAACCGACAGCGCCGAGGCCACGACCGCATAGCGGCAGGCGGCTTCAGGCGTGTCCCCGGCGGTCAACCGGCTGAGAAACGCTCCGTCGAAGCAATCGCCAGCGCCGGTGGCATCGACCGCGGCAACCGGGACGCCGGGCACATGGGTGATGGTCCCGGCATGGCCCAGCAACGCGCCTTCTTCGCCAAGCGTCAACGCGACGATATCGGGGCCCATATCGTGAAAGGCACGGACGATCTCCTCGGGTGCATCGAGGCCGGTCAACTGGCGCGCGTCATCCAGACCCGGCAGCGCGACATCTGCCAGCCCAAGCGCTTGCCGGATCACCCGCCGGGCGTCCTCCAGCGACCAAAGCGCCAGCCGCAGGTTTGGATCGAACGACGCCCTGCGCCCCGCGACCCGCGCCATGCGCATGGATTCGAGCCCGGCTTCGCGTGCATTGGCACTGATGGCGAGGGTAATACCCGACACATGCGTAAACTGCGCGCCTTTGATCCCCTCGATAGGCAAGGCATCGGCGGTCAGCAGACTGGCGGCAGAACCGGCGCGCCGGTATTCGAACTCGTGCCCATCGGCGTCGTGCCGCACGAAATAGAGCCCAGTCGGCGCGGTAGGATCCGTCACGACGCAAGAGGCATCTACCCCTTCATGCTGCCAAAGCGCACGCAGTTCGGCGCCAAACCCGTCGTCGCCGAGACGTGTGGCGATAGCGCTTGCGGCGCCGAGCCGCGCCGCAGCGATCGCGACATTCGAGACGTCCCCGCCGAACCCCTGACGCCAATCGCTGCCGCTGATATGGTTGAACTCGACCAGCGGCTCGCCGATGCAGATGATGTCACAGTCGCCCATGGGATCAGTGGTTGTTGCGCGGCAGGCCGCGGTTGGTGATGTCGCGGTATTCGGTGGCACCGTCAAAGACCATACCTTCCGAGAGTGGGCGCACCCGCTCGCGGAAGATTTCCTGCCAAGGGGATTGGCTCATTGGCTGGGGGAAGCCGCCTGCGGCGTCGAGGGCGGCACGACGGTCGGCCAATATGCTCTCATCCAACAACACATCCACCCGGCGGCGTTTGAGGTCGATGAGGATCGGGTCACCGTCCTTGAGGAGCGCAAGCCCGCCCCCGTCCGCGGCTTCCGGCGACGCATTGAGGATTGAGGCCGAGCCGGAGGTCCCGGACTGGCGGCCATCGCCGATGCAGGGCAACGCCCGTATTCCCTGTTTGATGAGGTAGCTGGGAGGACGCATGTTCACCACTTCGGCACCACCGGGGTAGCCCTTCGGCCCGGCACCACGCATCACCAGCACGCTGTCGCCGGTCAGTCCCAGGGCCGGATCGTCGATCCGCGCGTGGAAGTCTTCGGGGCCATCGAACACGGCGACCTTCCCTTCGAACGCCTGTTCCGGATTGTCGAAATAGCGCGCGCGAAAGGCCGGATCGATGGCGGAGGTCTTCATCAACGCGCTGTCAAACAGATTGCCGCCCATATTGAGAAAACCCGCGTTGGGTTTCAGCGGTGCCGCGACCGTGCGGATTACGTCCTCATCGAGAATAGGCGTTTCGGCGTAGAGTTCGGCCATGGTTTTGCCGGTCACGCTCAGCGCCTCTGGATGCGGCAACAGCCCTGCACGCAGCAACTCGCCGATCACAGCCGCGGTCCCGCCTGCACGGTGGAAATCCTCGCCGAGGTAACTGCCCACCGGCTGCATGTTGACCAGAAGCGGCACGGCGTGGCCGATCTCTTCCCAATCCGCGTTGCTCAGCGAAATGCCCAGATGCGCGGCGATGGCATTTAGATGGATCGGCGCGTTGGTCGAACCCCCAAGGGCCGAGTTCACGACGATGGCGTTCTCGAAAGCCGCGCGCGTCATGATCTGCGCCGGGCGCAGGTCTTCGCGCACCATGTCGACGATCCGATGCCCGGTGTGATAGGCCGCCTGCCCCCGCTCGCGGTAAGGCGCGGGGATCGAGGCGACGCCCGGCAATTGCATGCCCAATGCCTCCGACAGCGAGTTCATCGTCGAGGCGGTGCCCATCGTATTGCAGAACCCAACCGAGGGCGCTGACGAGGCAGCGATCTCCAAGAACTCCTCGGCGTCGATCGTGCCTGCCGCCAGTTCCTGCCGCGCTTGCCAGATCACCGAGCCCGACCCCGCCCGTTCGCCGCGATGCCAGCCGTTCAGCATCGGACCGACCGAGAAGGCCAGCGCCGGCATGCCCACCGTGGCAGCGGCCATCAAGAGCGCGGGCGTGGTCTTGTCGCAACCGATGGTCAGGACCACGCCGTCGATCGGATAGCCGTAGAGGCTTTCGACAAGGCTCAGATAGGCAAGGTTGCGATCCAGCATCGCCGTCGGACGTTTGCCGGTCTCCTGGATCGGATGGACCGGGATTTCCATCGGGATGCCCCCGGAGGCGATGATGCCGTCGCGGGTCCGCTTGGCCAGCTCGATGTGATGGCGGTTGCAGGGGCTCAGATCGCTGCCGGTTTGCGCGATCCCGATCACCGGCTTGCCCGACCGAAGCTCTTCCAGAGTAAGACCGTAGTTGAGATACCGCTCGATATAGAGCGCGGTCATCTCCGGATCGTCGAGGTTGTCGAACCACTGGCGGGAGCGCAGGGATTTGAAATCAGTCATGATTAGTCTTTCAGCGGCCGGTCACACCCGGGAAGGCAATAAGAATGCCAAGCGCCAGGATCTGAAGGGCAATAAAGGGCAGAAGTGAGCGAAAGATCTCACCGAGCGAGATATCGGGCGGCGTGACCGACTTCAAATAGAAGGCGGCTGGACCGAAGGGCGGTGACAGGAAGCTGACCTGCATGTTCATCGCGAAGACAACGCCGAACCACACCGGGTCGAGGCCCAAATCGCGGATAATCGGCACGAAGATCGGCATCGTCAACAGCGCGATTCCCACCCAGTCAAGGAACATGCCGAGCACAAAAAGGATCGCCATCATGAAGAGCACGATCACGGTGGGATTGTCGGACACCCCGGTGATCAGATTGGACACGAAAGTGATACCGCCCATTAGGTTGAACACCCCGACGAGCGCTGAGGCCCCGATGCCGATCCAGACGATCATCCCGACCGTGGCCAAGGTGCGTTTGGCCGCGCCAATCATCAGCTCGAAGGTGAATTCGCCGCGGATCATCGTCGACAGCGTGACGCCGATGACACCGATGGCCGAGGCTTCGGTCACACTGGCGATGCCGCCGTAGATCGAGCCGAGCACGAAGATGACCACCATGATCGGCAGGATGAGGCCCTTGAGGAGGCGAAGCTTCTCGGCGGTCGTTGTCTCATCCGGTTCCGGGATCGGCGCGACCTCTGGGTTCATATAGGCCCGCACGAGAACGTAGATGATATAGAAGCTCGCCAACATCAGCCCCGGCATGAAGGATGCGGTGAAGAGGTCTCCGATTGAAACCGATGCGGTCAAACCGTAGATGATCAGCACGATTGACGGCGGCACCATCGTGCCCAGAGCGCCGCCGGCGCAGCAGACCCCGATAGCTAAACGTCGATCATAGCCGAGTCGCAGCATCTGCGGCAGCGCCAGCAAGCCCAACAGCACGACTTCGCCCCCGATGATCCCAGACATCGCGGCAAGCACGACGGCAACCAGCAGGGTCTGGATCGCAACGCCACCGCGCAGGCGTCCGCCGACCACGCGCATCGCATCGAACAAGTCGCGCGCAATGCCCGAACGGTCGAGGATCGCGGCCATGAGCACGAACATCGGCACCGAGACGAAGACGAAAGAATTGACGAAGCTGAATATGCGGCTGGTGATGAGCGGCACCGCCATCGGGCCAAACCACCCAAGGGCAAAGATCAGCGCGACCAACAAGGTGACGAACGCGAGCGGCATGCCTGTGAGCAAAAGCAGGAACAGAATGACGAACATCACCCCAGTCGCAACCTCAATGCCCATTGCCTTGAAGTCCTGCAGCACTGTGAAGAGGTCCATCACTGGTCCCGCCTTGTCATGTAGTTCCAGGCGAGGACAGCGAACTGCACAGCCATTATCACGAGAATTGAGAAAAGAAATATCTTGAGGAGCCCCGGAGTGGGCGGATCCCATGCGCTGCCACTGCTTTCCAGCCGGATCGCACCAGACGGCGTCCAGACTGCACGGACGAGGCTTTGCCACGCCGCCCAGCCGAAGAAAGCCGTTGCCACGAGGCACACCAGCGATATCACCACATCGAGGATCCGTCTCCACGGCCGCGACAGGTAATCGTAGATCAAGACCACGCGGATATGGGCATCTCGGGACACCACATAGAGCCCGCCATAAACAAAGGCAGTCGCGTTCAGGAAGATCACGGTCTCATGGGCCCAGATCGTCGGCGCATTGAAAACATAGCGCAGCACCACCTCAATCCCCAGGATCACGGCGGACGCGAGAATGGCGAAAGCAAAGATGACGCCGAGCCGATCGATTCCGCGGCCCAGAAGCCCCGCCTCGTGAATCGCGCCATCAGGGGCGTCCAATTCGCCGATAGGATCTGGTCTATTCTCCATAGGGTCCTCGCGGATGAGCACCCTCCCGCATAGGCCGGGAGGGTGATTGCGTTTCAGCGGTGCCTTACTTGAGCATGCCGTTCTCTTCGAGGTAGGCGGTCAGAGTTTCGTAGACCTTGCGCGAGGCTTCGGAGGCCTCGGCGGCTTTTTCCCACTCGGTCTTAGCAAAGGAGCGGAACTTGGCGCGCTCCTCGTCGGACCAGTTGTGAACGGTGATGTCGGGATTGACTTCGGCTTCATTAACTGCGGCCATGTCCCGCTCGGCTAAGGTCGAAACCTGCAGCTGCCTGAAGTCCACCACGGACTCGGTGAGCCCGGCCTGGATGTCCTCGGGCATCGAATCCCACACGCCCTTATTGATCGAGACTTCGACCAAAGGCATCGAGTGGAAGCCCGGATAGATCGGATGGTTCGCCACGTCGTGCATACCTTGGGCATGGTTGGTCGAGAAGACGGTGTAATCCGCCGCGTCGATCACGCCCTTGTCGAGCGAGGTGAAAACCTCCGACCCCGGCAGGTTTACAGGCGACGCACCCGCCGCGGCAAAGACCTTCTGCACCATGCCTTCCGGCGCCCGCATCTTCAGGCCTTTGAGATCATCCACACCTTCGAGCGGCACCTTCGACAAGAAGGCCTCGAGCCCGGGGGTGGTGGCGCCGATGAAGTGCAACCCATAAGGCTCGAGCATCTCGTTCATCAACTCATTGCCGCCGCCATTGTCCATGAAATCGAACATCTGCTGCGGGTCAGACCATGCCCCTACCGGGTTGGCAATGAGGCCGAAGGCCGGCTCCTTGCCTGCAAAGTAGGAGGTATCAGTCACGTGACCGTCAATGATGCCCGCAGCAACGGCATCCTGAGATTCGGTATGCGCCACGATGGTCTCCACCGGCAGCAGTTCGATCTCGACACGGCCGTCGGTCTTGGCGGCCACATCCTTGGCCCATTCCTGTTGCAGCAAGAAATTGGCGTTGCCTGCCGGATCAGACGACTGGAACTTGAGCGAAAAATCCTGTGCAGCAGCGGCACCGACCAATCCGGCGCTGATGAGTGCGGTAGCGGCCAGAAGCCTTGCGGTAATGCGCATCTATCTATCCTCCCTGTGAAAACTCGGAGCCAAGACTGGCCACGATTTTCTGGACGCTAATGACAGCGCTGTCATCTGTCAACCATTCACAAAGATACCTGCATGTGATACGCAATAGGGTATGAAGAAAAACGCGAGATACAAGCGGGTTACGCTCGACGACGTTGCTGCCGAAGCCAGTGTCAGCGCTATCACGGTTTCGCGGTCGATTCGCTCTCCTGGCATGGTGTCCGCGAAGGTGCGCGAAAAGGTTCATGCCGCCATCGATCGGCTTGGCTACGTCCCGGATCAGGCCGCCTCGGCGCTGGCCTCCGAGCGCACAAATGTCGTCGGGTTGCTGGTCCCCTCGCTGACCAACTCTGTTTTTTCGGACGTGCTGCGGGGGGTCTACGACGTTATAGAAGGCTCGGGCCTGTCGGTTCAGATCGGCAATTATCGCTACAGCCCCAGCAAGGAAGAAAACCTCGTGCGGACTTTCTTGCGACAGCGCCCCGCGGGGCTGATCGTGGCGGGGATCGACCAAACCGAGGCCGCCCGCGCCCTGCTCAAGACTGCCCCCTGCCCGGTTGTGCAGATCATGGATGTCACCGAGGCGCCGATCGATTTGCTGATCGGGTTCTCGCATTACGATGGTGCCGTGGAAGCCACCCGGCATTTGACCCAAGAAGGCTATCGCAAGCCCGGCTTTTTGGGCGCGCGAATGGACCCGCGCTCTCAGGCGCGGCTGGCGGGTTTCACTGACGAGGCGCAGGCGCGCGGGGTGTTCGATCCCCGGCGGATCGTTGCTACCACCCACCCCTCCTCCGTGGGCATGGGCGGCCAACTCCTCACCGATCTTTTGGCGCGGGCCCCGGATACCGACGCCGTCTTTTGCAACAACGACGACCTCGCCGCCGGCGCGCTGTTCGAGGCCGAGCGCCGCGGTATCAAGGTCCCCGAGCAATTGGGCATCTGCGGCTTCAACGATCTCGAAATGTCGCGCCACCTGAACCCCGGCATCACCTCGATCGCCACGCCCCGCTATGATGTCGGCGCCGGAGCGATGAGTCTGCTAAGCAACGCGATCACCGACCGTGCGGCGGTCAAGACACCCCAGATCCGTCTCGACGTCACGTTGATGAAGCGCGGATCAACCAACCGCGAGGGACAGTCGTGATCCCTCTCTCAACCTGTGACTGGATCCAGATATGTCGATGACCCCCGCACAAGCAAGCAAAATGACCCGGGAGATATGTTTCTTGGCGCCGATCATCCCTGTTTTGGTCGTCGAGGATGCCGCCCAAGCAACCGGCCTCGCCGAGGCATTGGTCGCGGGCGGGCTTCCCGCACTCGAAGTGACACTGCGCACCCCCGCTGCATTGGAGGCCATTCGCGCGATGTCCAAAGTGCCGGGCAGCCATGTTGGTGCGGGAACGTTGATCACCCCGGCAGACGTCCGCGCCGCGAAACAAGCGGGCGCCACATTCGGCGTCTCCCCTGGCGCCACGGATGCTTTACTCGCGGCCTGCGAGGAAGAAAACCTACCGCTCTTGCCGGGCGCCGCAACCGCCTCGGAAGCCATGCGCCTGCTGGCACGCGGCTACGACATGCTGAAGTTCTTCCCCGCAGAAGCCTCCGGTGGCGCGCCCGCCCTCAAGGCCATCAGTGCCCCCCTGCCCCAGATCAACTTTTGCCCAACCGGCGGCGTGACCGCAGAAAATGCGGAAAGTTATCTGAAGCTGAGCAATGTCGTTTGCGCCGGCGGAAGCTGGGTGGCTCCACAGGGGTTGGTATCAGCGGGTCGCTGGTCCGAGGTCGAGGCGCTGGCCCGCGCCGCATCGAAGCTCAATGTGCGGGGATGATATGCGCGTTGCTGCTCTAAGCACTATGAGAGCCTTCCGGCCTCCGCCCCTCGTGACCCAGATCCAAGCGGCTACCGGCCCAGAGCAGCCGTTCATTAGTTACGACTTCGCCACAGTGTAGCTTCACCAAACCAGCCCTCCATGCATCTCGCAGTATTTTCGGGAGGGAAGGCCGGCAGAGCGGAACTTCCTGCCGTTCGCTGCGGACCCACAGTTTTCGCTTCGGTTAAGAAGAGACCCGGGCGAGAGGGGCGGAGGGACTAAGCCGCACTGCTCACGAATAACCGAAATCCGCCCGTAGCTGAACCACACGCGTCGGCGGAGATGCAGCGACCTGTGTAAACGGCAAACCATTTGGGGGGGGACGTTCTCTCGCCTTCCGGTCCCCTGACGCTCGCGCGCGAAGTAAAGCTTGCCTGCACCATTGCGAAGTTGCGCTTAACTGTGTTGGGCTCAGAGTAATTTACGGTGAGGCGAAGAGGGGGCTGCGAGCATGGAGACATTCCATTATCTGATCGGGCAGGATACGCCGCATATTGCCTGGTGGCAGATGAGCCTGCGCGCCGTAATCACCTTCCTCTACGCAATCCTGCTCTACCGGGTGGCACCGCGACGATCATTTTCAAATCTGTCTGCGCAGGACATTGTCCTGACTGTCGTCCTGGGGTCGAGCCTGAGCCGGTCGCTCACCGGTAATGCCCCGCTGCTGCCCACCCTTGCCGCTACCGGCCTGCTGGTTGTTCTATATGTTTCGGTGACCGCCTTGGCGCCGCGCTCTAAGGTCGTCTCCCGCCTCCTGAAGGGCCGCCCCATAACCCTTGTTCGCGACGGAGAAGTTGACGACGAGGCATTCCGGAAAGCGCATTTCGGCGAGAACGATATCGCGGAGCTGTTGCGGCTGAATGGCTTGCGGGATCTCTCGGAGGTCGAGGAAGCGCGTCTTGAACGAAATGGACAGGTCAGCGTGATACCGAAGAGCAGAACATGACCTCGTGCCGGCCGTTTTGACGGCGTCATCAGAGGACCGCCCCGGGCTCGAAAGGCCGGGGGCTGGTTCCCCCGGCGCCGGCCGAATTATTTGCCGTTGTGGCTGTTCACGTAGTTCTTCACGAAATCCTCGAGCTCCGGCGTGTCACACTCGAAGCCCATTTCCTCTGCCTTTTTGATAACCTCTTCGCCGGTCATGCCTTTTTCGCAGCCGATGTGCATCATCACGAAGGCGCCGGACCGCTTGCCGGAAGCGCAGTGCACGAGAACGGGCGCCGGCAGATCGGTGGCCTTTCGGCGGAAATCATCCACAAGATCTTCGGACAGTTTCTCGCCGTCGACCGGATGGTGCAGGAAGGTCAGACCGGCCTCCTTTGCCTTTTGACCTTCCTCCTGCGGCTTCATCTTCAGCTTCTTGTCCTCGTCATCGGTCTGCATGTTGATGAGCGATTGGAAGCCCTCCTGCGCGGCCTGCCGGATCTGATCGGCCTCGGGCGCGAACTTGGCGATGGTGAAGCGGTCGTTGATCTGAACTGTATTTTGCATGGTGTCCTCCTTAACTCGGTTTTTCAGTTTCGTAGTCGGCGGCCTGCCAGGCCTTCCAGCTTCCGGGCACGTTGCGCACCTGCTCGAAACCATTCTTCTTCAGCAAGCTCGCGGCAATCGAGGCGCGGAAACCGCTGGCGCAATAGGTGGCATAGGGGGCGGAGCGATCGAGGTCGTCCAGCGTCTCGCGCAGCTTGCCAAGGAATGCATGTCGCGCGCCGGGGATGTGCCCGCCCTCCCACTCGTCGGGTTTGCGCACGTCGAGCGGTTGCAGATCTTCGGCCTCCTTTAGCTCATGCACTGAAATCTGCGGGATCTGGGCAAATTCCCGTCCGGCTTCGCGCCAAGCCGCCATCCCCCCGGCGAGGTAACCGCCGAATTTTGTGAAGCCGGTGCGCCAAAGCAGGCGCAACACGTCGGACAGATCGCCGTCATCATGCAAGACGAGGTATAGCGGCTTCTCGGGGTCGAGCAGCCATCCCGCCCAGACCGAAAGCTCCGGTCGGGCGCCGATATTGAGGCTTCCCGGCACATGTCCGGCGCCGAAGTCCATCATGTCGCGCACGTCCAAAAGTTGAGCGCCAGCCTCTGCCGCTTCGGAGAAACGCTTGACGGTCATGGGCTCAATCCGCGGCAGGTTGCGCAGGACCTCGGGTCCTTTGGAATTCACTTTCTTCATGCGCGGGTAATGCGTCGGCACCGGCGGGGCATCCCCCAGGATCGCCTCCTTGAACTTCTCCAGGTCCTCGATCCGAGCGTAGCGGTTGAAGCGCCGCTCGTATCCGATGGTCGAGGACATCCGGTCGCCGATATCCGGCCCGCAGGCCGAGCCCGCGCCGTGGCAGGGGTAGATGATGACATTGTCAGGCAAGGCCATGAAGACATCTCGGACGGTGTAAAAGAGCTTCTCGGCCAGTTCCTCGGACTGGTCGTCGCCCAGAAGGTCAGGTCGCCCCACGCTGTCGACGAAGAAGGCGTCGCCGGAGAGAACACCCCAGGGCGTCTCGGTATCGCCGTCGAAGAGCAGGTAAGACATATGCTCCGGCGTATGGCCGGGGGTGAAGCGTGCCTTCATGCGCATGCCACCAAAGGTGAACTCGTCCCCGTCGCGCACCGCCTCATGGTCGAAGCCGTATTCGGCCCCGCCCTCGGTGCTGACATAGAGCTTGGCCTGCCCACCCAGCCGATCCACCAATTCGCGCGCGCCACTCAGGAAATCCGCATGGATATGGGTCTCGAAGACATGGGTAATGGCCATGCCGAAGCGCCGGGCGGTCTCGAGATAGATCTCCACGTCCGGGCGCGGATCAACAACCGCGCAGGTGTGGGACGCGTCGTCGCCGAGCAAATAGGAGCATTCGGCGACCCCGTCGGCCAGTATCTGTTCGAAGCGTAATGTCATGTCGGGTCCTCCTGCTGACAAACCGTTTACTGTGGCAGGGTGTTCCCATCGGGCCGCCTACGTAGGAGAGGTCTTGCTGACTGCGTAGGAGAGGTCTTGCTGACTGCGCCGCCTTCGCTGGCGACCAACATCCGGCGGTGGGCCTACCGTCCGGATTCGCTGGTCGGGATGCTGGCTGCGTCTTTCAGATACAACTCGGCCTCATGCTGGCTCAGGAAGATCTCGCCCGTCAGTTCATCGAGGAAATGGCTCCGCTTGAGGCGGTCCATCACCGGTCCCTTCACTTCGCTCAGGTGCAAGCGGATGTCGGCATCACGGAGGCGTGCATTGATCGCCTCAAGTGATTCCAGCGCCGAAAGATCAACCTCATTGACCGCGGGGAACATCAGCACCAGGTCCGTCAGTTCCGGCTTGTCGGCGGCATAGGCGGCAAGCTGGTCTTCGAGATAGCGTGCGTTCGGAAAATAGAGGCTTTCGTCGACCCGCAGCGACAGCACATGCGGCTGGGTTTCCACCTCATGGCGCAGCACATTGCGGAAATGCTCTGTGCCCGGCACGCGCCCCACCACAGCCATATGTGGGCGCGATGTCTTGTAGAGATGCACGAGGATCGAGGTAACGACCCCGGCCGTCACGCCCATCTCAACCCCGGCCAGCAAGGTGAGCAGGATCGTTACTGCAACAGCGGAAAAGTCGGCACGGCTGAAGGCCCAGGCGCGCTTGAGGATCGACAGATCGACGAGGCTCAGCACGGCCACGATGATCGTAGCCGCCAGGGTGGCTTTGGGCAGATAATGGATCAGCGGTGTCAGAAACAGCGCCGCGAGCGCCAGACCGAGGGCGGTGAAAGCGCCGGCGGCCGGGGTCTCGGCGCCCGCGTCATAGTTGACCACCGAGCGTGAGAAGCCGCCCGTGACCGGGAAGCCGCCAGTGAAGGCCGCACCCATATTGGCCGCGCCAAGCCCGATCAGCTCCTGGTCGGGGTCGATCCGCTGGCGCTTCTTCGCGGCCAGGGTCTGCGCGACCGAAATCGATTCAACGAAACCGATGATCGAGATCAGCAACGCGGGCATCGCAAGCTGTTTGATCAACTCCGGAGAGACCGACGGCAAGGTGAGCGGCGGCAGACTTTGCGGCACCTCTCCCACGATGGCAACGCCGCGCTCGCCGAGATCGAAAGACCACACGGCCAAGGTGGTGCCGACGATGGCCAGCACCGGGCCGGTCTTCGCCCCCAGGTCGGCCGCTCGCGGGCCGAGCCCGGCACCAAGCAGAAGCGGTTTCAGCCCGCCACGCACCCAGTAGAGAAAGGCCGTGGCCGAGGCGCCAAGCGCAAGGGTGATGAGATTGACGTCATCCAGATGCGCCCAGAGGCTTGCGAGAATTTCGATCAGCATGTGGCCCTCGGCATCGATGCCGAGGATGTGGCGTAACTGGCTGGCGGCGATTAGGATGCCGCTGGCAGTGATGAAGCCCGCGATTACCGGGTGGGACAGGAAATTGGCCAAAAATCCCAACCGCAGCAGCCCCAGGGCAAGGAGCATCGCGCCAGAGAGCGCCGCCAGCGTCAGCGCCGCGGTAACATAGCCCGCCGTGCCGCTTTCGGCGATATTGCCGACTGCCGCAGCTGTCATCAGCGACACCACGGCCACCGGTCCGACCGCCAACGCCCGCGACGTGCCGAAAATCGCATAGAGGAGGATCGGCGCGATAGAGGCGTAGATCCCGGCCTCCGGCGGCATCCCGGCCAGCAACGCATAGGCCAGCGACTGCGGGATCAGCATGATCGTGACGATCACCGCCGCGACAGCATCGCCGGTAAAGGCGGAGCGATCATAGCGACGCCCCCAGTCAAGGATCGGGAAATAACGCGACAGCGACATAGCATCAGGTCCGGGATCAGTGAGGAACTGTAGGGTGGCCTCATGACCACCCGCCTCGGGTTCAGTCGAAGCGGTTGACCGGCAGCTTCAAGTAATGATTGCCGTCATCTTCCGCCGGTGGCAGCCGCCCACCCCGCAGGTTCACCTGAAGAGCGGCCAGAATGCGGTCAGGCAGCGGCAGCGTCGCATCGCGCTCCTGTCGGCGCTTGATGTAGTCCTCACGGTCGGTGCCGTCCTTGACGTGCTTGTTGCTTGCCTTGTGCTCTGCAACCGTCGCTTCCCACATCGGCTCGTCGCGGTCCGGGCCGCCGTAGTCATGGCCGACGAAGAGCCGGGTGTTGCCCGGCAGCGCCAGGATTTCCTGGATCGATTCCCAGAGCTCGGTTGTCTTGCCGCCCGGGAAGTCCGAGCGCGAGGTGCCGACGTCGGGCTGCATCAGCGTGTCATGCACAAAAGCCGCGTCGCCGCAGAGGTAGGTGATCGAGCCGAGCGTGTGGCCCGGCGACAACATGATCTTCACGTCGAGCTCACCGATACTGAATGTCTCGCCCTCCTCAAAGAGGCGGTCGAAATCGCGTTCGGGGTCAAAGGCATCTGGCAGGTTGTATAGATCGGCCCAGATCTTCGCGATCTCGGGAACCAGAGCCCCGATGGCGTTCGGCGCACCGGTGCGCTCCTTCAGATGCGTCGAAGCCATCACATGATCGGCATGCGGATGCGTGTCGAGCACCCACTCAACTTCCAGCCCGTTCTCGCGCACGAGGTCCAGAACCTGGTCCATGCTCTCGGTCGAGAACCGATAGTTCCGGTGATCGAAGTTCCACGCGACGTCGATCAGCGCTGCTTTCTTCGTCGTCGGATCGGCGCAAATGTATTGGATGGAACCGGTGTCGGGTTCATAGATGCCCCAGACATCGGGGCTGCCTTCGCCGGTCGAGGGCGAATGGCGGACGACGCGGGACTTCAGCGGATCTTTCATTGGGTGGCTCCTTTCAGCGAGAAGGGTTTGTCGGGCGCATGGCGGGCCGCCCACATGCCGATCAGCATGAACGGCACGAAGATGAGCGTGCCTGTGGCGGCGATGGGAAGGGCAGTGAGCGCCGGTCCGGGGCAAAACCCGCCGAGACCCCAGCCCGTTCCAAAGATCGCAGCTCCTACGACCAGCTTCGGCTCCAGGTCGCTCTTCCGCGGGATGCGGAATTCGCTGTCGAAGAATGGACGGTCGAGCGCGCGGGTGAGCCAGGCGAACCCTGGCGCCGTCACCAGGATGGCGCCCCCCATCACGAAGGCGAGGCTCGGGTCCCAGCTGCCGAACAGGTCGAGAAAGTTCAGCACCTTGGCCGGGTTGGCCATGCCTGAGATGATCAGGCCGAGGCCGAAGATCAGGCCGGAAATTAGGGCAAATATCTGTTTCATCGCTGAGACCTCAGATCAGGTGACGGGTGACAAGGACGGTCACGAAGGCCGCCGTCATGAATACGATCGTTGCCACAATGGAGCGCGCTGAGCCGCGGGAGATGCCGCAGACCCCATGGCCCGAGGTGCAGCCGCTGCCGAAGACGGCGCCGAAGCCCACAAGCAGGCCGGCAATCGCCATCAGAACGGGGCTGGACGGCACCCATTGCTCAGGCCAATCGCCCGACACCAGCAGCCAGAGCGGAGCGGCCAGCAACAAGCCCAGGACGAACAGGGCTGAAACGCCGCGCGCTTCACCGTCGCTGCTACGCGCGAAGATGCGTGAGGTCAGGCCGCTGATCCCAGCGATGCGGCCGTTCGTGGCCATCAACAATACCGCCGATGCCCCGATCATCATGCCGCCGCCGAGCGACAGCCATGGTGTGAATGCAGTTTCCATCTCTCCACTCCGTGATGGCGCGCAAGATCGTGCACGCTTGATGTTATCTATTGTCGATGTATATCGGAGCCTGAATATTCAAGGTGGGGCATGTAGTGGCCGACGACGACCTGCTTGACGGCGACATCAAAAAAGCCGCTGAACTGATGAAGATTCTGGCCTCGGAGGCCCGTTTGCGGATTCTGTGTCGTCTGGTGGAAGGCGAGCGCTCGGTAGGCGAGCTCGCCCAAGCCTGTGGCGTCGCCCAGCCCACGATGTCTCAGCAACTCAAACGGCTCAAAGACGCCGGTCTGGTAGAAGGCCGCCGGGAAGCCCAGACGGTCTACTATCGACTTGTCGGGAATGAAGCCGCGGCGGTGCTGGAAACCCTGCACACCCTGTATTGCGCACGTTAGCGCTGGCCAATGTCGACTGGGAAGGGACTGGCAACTTGAACGGACAAGAACATTGAGTATTGATCGCGCTTGCCGTGTAATCGCTGTATGAACACACAAGCGATCAGGCGACTTGGCGTCCAGATGGGCCGCCGCTTAACCAAGGATGCCCGGCATCTGAAGATCGGCTTGGGCGGAGCCGTGGCAACGCTCTTGTTGGCCTCGATCTGGATCGTGGTGGACGCGCGGCAGGACGAGCAGGCCGATGTCCGCACCGCAGCGACGAACATCAGCGCGCTCCTTGCGCAGCAAGGCAGGACCGCGCTTGAATCAACCGACCTCGCATTGCGTGCGATCGCCGATTGGCTCGAACGCGAGGATCTCCCACAAGACGACGCGGAATTTCGCACGTTCATTCGCAGTCTCAACGAACGCCTTGAGACGGTGCGTGCGCTCTTCGTGATCGGAGCGGACGGTTACATCAGTCACGACACCGATTACCCGGACACTCCGCGCGTTTCGCTGGCCGACAGGCAGTATTTCAGCGTATTGCGCGACGACCCCGACAGGGACTTCTACGTCGGCCGCCCGATTCTGAGCCGGTCGGTTTCGCGCTGGTTTGTTCCTGTCGCGCGTCGCCTCGAGTCCACCGATGGCCAATTCGCCGGGGTTGCGGTGGCGGCGCTCGAGCCGAACTTCATCGAGCGAACCTACGGCCGCCTGAAACTCGAGCCGCGTGACGTAGTCGTCCTGTTTCATGCGGACCGAACGCTGATTGCGAGCGTCCCGCCGCTGCCCGACGCCTATGGAACAAAGGCCGAGAATGTCAGGATTTTCGCGCCCGACCTGGCCGAGGCTTCAAACGGTATTTATCAGACCATGAACCCACTTACCGAGCGCGAGGCGGTGGTCGGGTTCGAACGTTTCGGCGCGTTCCCTCTCGTAGTCGCCGTCGGGCTTGACCACGGCGACGCTCTGGTCGATTGGCGCCGGACACTCTGGACCGTCGTTCTCGCCGATATCCTCCTGATCGCGCTGATGCTGCTGCTCTACTCGGCACTGGAGCGTCGTCGGCTCGAGCGGCAGGTCGAGCGCCAGAAGGCAGCGATGCAGCAGAAACTTGAGACCATCGGTTTCATGACAAGCGGAGTCGCTCATGACTTCAAGAACATCCTTGCGGTGATCGACTCCGCGGTGCGCTTGCTGCGTCGGAGAGACGCCGACGAGACCTTGCTTCGGGGCATTGATGAAGCCCGAGAGCGCGGTGTCGGACTTATCTCTGATCTGCTCCAGTTCGCCAAAGATCAGGAGGTGCATACCAGCACATTCAGCCTGGATGGGCAGATCCGCTCCCTCGAGGCTCTGCTCCGCCGCAGCACGGGCTCAGGTGTCACGCTTTCACTCGATCTCCAGGCCGGAGAAGCCTGCGTGGAGGCAAGCCGCGCGCTTTTGGATGCGGCTTTGATGAATCTGGCGGTCAACGCCTCGCATGCAATGTCCAAAGGGGGCGAACTCGTCATTTCGACGAGGGTCGTCGACCTCGAAGAACACCCCAAGCTTCATCCCGGACGTTATGTGTCCATTCAGGTTGAAGATACGGGACAAGGCATCTCTCAGGAAACACTGGCCAGCCTGTTCCAGCCGTTCACAAGCACGAAAGGGACGCATGGCACCGGTCTCGGTCTCTATCAGACCCGGCGTTTCGCGCGGGAGGCTGGTGGAGATATAGGCGTCACCAGCGAGCTTGACCACGGAACGCGAGTGCAAATTCTGTTGCCGGTGGCAGACAGTTCTTCGCCGTAACGATTGGCGGTTCGTTCCCGCCGTATTCGAATGTGATCGCGCACATAACGCCCGGATTCCGGATTATTAGACCGAGCTGCCCGGCCTCAGGCCGGACAGCTTTTATGCGGTTCGAGTTAGATGATCCGCACCTGCGTTCCGACTGGCGTGATCTCGAAGAGCTCCGCGATCATCTCATTGTAGAGTCCGATACATCCGTCAGAGGATGGGCGGCCTATCTTTCGGGTATCGTGGGTGCCATGGATCAGGTAGGCGGGCCAAGACAGATACATCGCGTGAGTTCCTAACGGATTGTCGGGGCCAGGCGGCATGTAGGTCCAGCCGAAGCGTTCGACTTGGCTGGGCGTCGGTGTCCAGTCGGGACCCACCTTCTTGCGCACAATCCGCGTATAACCACGCTTTGTGAGTTCCTCCGAGATAGGCACCGAAGTCGGATAAACACGGTAGTCCGATCCGTCGGCGTTCCAGTAGTGCAATGCCCGCGAGGAGGTATCGGCGACAATGATCCCGACGCCCAGATCATCGAAATGGTCCTGCCATCGCTGCACCTTGAAGCTCGAGGAATTTCGTCGCACGGGCTCAGCCGCGCGCAGCAATCCCGGAGTTGCCAGCCCTGCGAGGCCAGTGAGGATCGCTGAACGGCGTGTCAGAGGTTTTTTCATCTGCTCTCTCCTTTTTTTGTGATGCTTTCGCTTTTGCCAAAGTCAGCTGCGGGCCGCGGCGACGGCCTCACGCAGGGTTTTGGCGTCCAGTGCGCCCGGATATAGCGTTTCGCCGACGATGAAGGCGGGCGTGCCACGAAGGCCGATCAGACTTGCCTGCTCGCTATTGCGGCTCAACAGCCCGTCCCACTTGTCCCGCTCGCCTCGATAGGCCTTGTCCAGTTCGTCTATGTCGAAGTCCGCAAGGTTCAGCGTTTCTTCGATCAGGTGATCGTCGAGCTTTCCCTCAGTCTCCATCAGGGCGGTGTTTGCTGCCTCATAGCGGCCCAGAGAGGCTGCCCCGAGAGCCAGTTGGGCGGCCCTGACGGACGGCGCGCCGAAAATCGGCCAGTCCTTCATGACAAGACGGACGTTGCCGTCAGTCTCGACGACCTCGGTCAATGGCGGATGGTTGGCCTTGCAGTAAGGGCACTGGTAATCGAAAAACTCCACGATGGTGACGTCGCCATCAGGGTTGCCGAGCACCGGGTTGGCCGGATCGAAGAGAACATCCTCGACGGTCAGTTCCTTGGCGCTGGCAGCCGAGTGGAAGATCGACATCAGGCTCACACCGCCGGCAACGGCGAAAAGGCCGCCAGTCAGAAAGGTTCTTCGTGGGATCATGGGCATGAGAATCTCCTATTGCGTGTCAGTTGCTGGTCGTGGTGCGGCCCGGAGGCGTCGTTCCTTTGCCGCTGTCGCTCTCGCTCAGCACGACCACACGAGCGCCATCGTTGACGCGCTCGTGCAGGTCGAGGATGTCCTGGTTGAACAGGCGGATGCAGCCGGATGAGACGGCCTTGCCGATCGAGAAAGGATTGTTGGTGCCGTGGATGCGGTAAAGCGTGTCCCGCCCACCCTTGAAGAGATAGAGCGCACGAGCGCCAAGGGGGTTGTCCAGCCCGCCTTCCAACCCGTTGCGCACCGGGCCGTAGAGCTCTGGATCACGGCGCAGCATGTTCTGCGTCGGCGTCCAGCGGGGCCATTCACGCTTGAACGGGATCACCCCTTCGCCTGAAAAGCCGCGACCCTGATCGCCCACGGCGACTCCGTAGCGCAGGGCACGGTCGCCTTCGAGCACGAGATAGAGGAAGCGCGCATGGGGATCGACGATGATCGTGCCGGGCGGCTCATCGGTCCAGTAGTCGACCTCCTGCCTACGGTTACGCTCGCTCAACGCCGCCTCTGGCACTGCGGGGATTGTGCGGCCCGCGTCCTGCACTTCACCGTAAAGCGGGTCCGTCTCTGTGGATTTGAGGGCAACTGGCGTGGCTCTCTCTCGCACAGCATCAGCGGGTGGCGCCGTGCAGGCCGCCAACAAGGCCAACCCCGCAACCACGCCAAAGGTCGTCGGCTTCAAAGTCATTTTGTCTCCTGAAGTTCTTTCATGCGGTTGGTCAGCTCGGCTCGTGAGATTTCGCCGGTATGTGCGGCGACAAGATTCCCCTCCGCGTCGAAGAAAAGCGTGCTGGGAAGGCCGAGCAGATCGAAGTGCTCCATCATGCGTTGGCCTTCATCCAGCACCACATGCCTGCCATTCAATGCCGCTTCTTCGAGGTAGTGGACCACGGTGGCTGGCGGCTCGCCCTGATTGACAAAACGCAGCATCACATCGTCCTGTGCTTCCGCGAGCTCCATCATCATGGGCATCTCGCGTCGGCAGGGCGGGCACCAGCTTGCCCAAAGGTTCACGACCACCGGACGTCCATCGGACTCGGTCATCTTGACTGAAGCACCCCCGAGATTCGTGAGGGCCAATTGAGGCAAGCTGCCCTGTGCCTCGGTCGAGAAGATCCATCCCGCCGCCGTATGGGCAGAGCTGGCCATGGCCACCGCAAGGACCAGAGGGCGCAGCACCTCGGGACGTTTCAGAAGCGAGACAAGTCCCACAAGTCCCGCGCCCAGCAGTCCGGCAATCGGCTCGAAACCGCCCTGCCAGACGGCCAGTGCCGAGAGCGGGTCGAGGACAAATGCCTCGCGATTAACCAAGACGAAACCAAGACGCGCCGCAACGATCCACGACATCAACAGCAGCCACCCCCACCGGTGCAGCGTGACTGCTTGGCCCGGTCTTCGCCGGCCAACCAGGTCCAGCACCAGAAGAACGGCGGCAAGCGCGATCACCGCGTGCAGACGTTCGTTTGCGAAAACCAGGGGACCGATGGATGTCGCGTTCATTGCACAGCCCTCGCCGAGGCCACGACGTCAGCGGGACCGGGCTCGCCAATAAGCCGCGTTTCTTTCTGCTCACGCCCCTCGGCATCGAGGAAAATCATCGTTGGCGGCCCGACCGAGCGCAGACGATCCAGCAGCGCTTGGCTATCCGCGTCGAACGTCGTGAGATCGGCAGCAAGCACCTGCATCTCCGAAAGCGCCGCCTGCACTCCGGGGTCTGGCCAGACGCGGCGCTCGATGGAGCGGCAGCTCACGCACCACTCGGCAGTGAAATAGATCATGGCCGGCCGATCCGTCCGCGCCAGCTCTTCCTCGAGTTCCGGCACAGAGCGGATCGTGGTGAAGGCGACAGCCTTCTCACTGTCATGCCTCGGCGCTCCGAGTCGCAGCCCCGCCAACGGTCGCAAGGGATCGTCACCGCCGCTGGCGACTCCGACCCCCATGAGGGCTGCGGCAAGAAGGGTTGCGACCCCAGCTGCCTGACGCAGCCGAGCGGTAGGCGCGGCGCCGGACTCCGGCCGGTCAAGCGCGCCGAGAAAAACGCCGGCCAGCACCCCGGACCAGATCGCCAGTCCAGCGGCGGGTGGCACGACCCGTCCCGCCAACCAAGCGGCCATACCGAGAAATATGAAACCAAAAATGCGGTTCACCACCTGCATCCAGCGCCCGGCGCGCGGTAAGGCGCGGCTACCGAAGGCACCGAGCAGCAGAAGCGGCACGCCTTGGCCGAGCCCAAGAGAAAACAACGCGGCGGCGCCAAGCGCGGTATCTCCGGTCTGAGCAATATAAAGCAGCGCCCCCGCTAACGGCGCGGTAACGCAGGGCCCCATGATCAGGGCCGAGGTGAAGCCGAGCCCAGCGGCCCCTGCAAATGTCCCCCCGGGCCGGCCGCCGACCGCCGCCATGCGATCGTTCCAACCCTGCGGCAGGCGCAGCTCGAACAGGCCGAACATCGACAACGCCAGTGCGGAAAAGAGTATCGCCACTCCGCCGACTGCCCACGGCGATTGCAGGACGATCTGGAGGTTTTGCCCGGACCAAGCGGCGGCCACCCCCAGAAGTGCAAGCGCGGAGGACATCGCAAGCACGTAGGTCGCACTGAGCGCAAACCCGCGGGGGGCCGTCAGACTCTCCCCCTGGCCTGCAAGAAACCCGCCGAGGATGGGGATCATTGGCAGAACGCAAGGCGTGAAGGCCAGCAGCAGTCCGAAACCGAAGAAACCCAGCAGCAACAGGCTCAGACCCCCGCGCTGCATCAACCCCTCGATTAGCCCGACATCTTCGGCCAAAGTGATGCCGCCCTCCGGCGTAATGGGCGCTGAACCAATCTTTTCCGGCTCCCCAGGCGAAGCAGCCGGGACAGCCGGCAAGATGTCCGTGACCGGCGGGTAGCAGATGCCGTCTTCCTGACAGCCCTGATAGGTGACGTGCAACTCGCCGGAACCAAGGTCGATGCGCGCCTCGGCCCGGTCATAATAGACCTCTACCGGGCCGAAGGTCGGGTCTACCTTCTGCGCGCCGGGGTCGCTCTCGAAGGTGACGGGCGCACCCGTGTCAGTCTCGACGGCGAGATAGTCGCGGTATAGGTAATAGCCTTCAGCGATCTTCCATCGTAACAGGCGGCTGCCATCAGGTTGGGGGTCCACTGAAAGGGCAAAAGCCTCGCGCGGGTCCAGCGGTGCGCCGGATGAAAACAGGTTTTCCTGTGCGGCCGCGGAGCCTGCAAGACCCGCAATCAGCAGGATTGTCCGGAACGAGGCGCAAAGAAACGCGAGTGGTCGGAGAGATTCGGAGAGAATTGCTGTCATGCAGCGCTCCCTCGGCCTCCAACCTTAACGCTGGCTTAATGTTGACAGCCGAAACCGCCTGAAGTCAGAAGGAGCCGGGAATGCGGATATTGGTAGTGGAAGACGATGCCTCGTTGGCCGACGGTTTGTGCATCGGCCTGCGTCTGCACGGTTTCGTCCCCGAACTGGTGGGAACCTGTGAGGATGCGCAGGAGGCCTGGGAGCAGGACGGCTTCTCTGCCGTGGTGCTCGATATTATGCTGCCAGACGGCTCCGGTCTCGAATTGCTCCGCACCATACGATCGCAAGGCACCCGGACACCTGTGTTGCTACTGACAGCGCTCGATCAGATCTGCGACAGGATCGCCGGGCTGGACGCAGGCGCCGATGACTACCTCGCAAAGCCATTCGACCTGGGCGAATTGGGCGCTCGGCTGCGTGCTATCACCCGGCGTGCGCAGGGTCAGGCCAGTGCCACTATTGAATGGAACGGATTGGTGTTCGACCCTGCGCGCATGGCAGGCAAGATCGGCGGGGGTGAGGTGCGCTTTTCCCGCCGCGAGTTCACGATCTTGCAGGCACTCTTGGAACGCCCCGGGGTCATTGTCCCCAAGGATCGGCTCGAGGAGCGGCTCTACGGCTGGCAAGATGGCGTCGAGAGCAATACAGTTGAGGTGCACGTCCACAAGCTCCGGGCGAAGCTGGGCCCGCATTTCATCGAGACCGTCCGCGGGGTGGGCTATCGGCTTGCGGAGGAAAGCGCATGACGTCCATCCGCGCACGTCTGTTTCTTATCCTTCTGGTTTCCACCGGTGCGATCTGGTTTTCCGCAGCCTGGTGGATTCAGCACTCCACCCGCGTCGAGGTGGAGCGGGTATTGGATGCCCGTCTCGCGGAAGCGGCTGAAATGGTCTCGTCCCTCCTCTCCGATGGGCGCGTCGAGTTGTCTAACGCCGCCGACGCGATGGCTGCGCTCACCACTCGGTCCGAGGCCGGGTATTCCCGCCAGCTTTCTTGCCAGATTTGGTCACTCGACGGGACGATGGTCGGCGCGTCGCGCAGCGCCCCGGCGGGACGGCTGACCCAGGCGGATAGCGGCTTTTCTGAAACTGTCGTGGATGGTGAACGATGGCGCGTCTTCGCCGAAGTAAACGAAGAGCTCGGCCTGAGGGTGATGGTGGGGGATCGCCTTGCCGTGCGGGACCGGCTGGTCAGTGACGTGATCCGCGGTCTTTTGGTCCCTGCACTCGCTGTCCTCCCGTTTCTCGCGGGTTTGATCTGGCTCAGCGTGGGCCAAGGGCTCGCACCACTCTCACGCTTGGCAAAGACGTTGTCGGCGCGTTCGGCTGACAATCTGGAGCCGGTTCAGGCGGAGCCCCTCCCGCTTGAGCTGCGCCCCATGGGGGCCGCACTCAACACGCTGTTTGAGCGGGTGACCACAGCCCGGGAGCGAGAACGCAGCTTCTCAGCCTATGCCGCGCATGAGCTGAAGACGCCTCTTTCAGGTATCAAGACGCAGGCCCAGATCGCGGCCATGGCCCCAGACGAGGACACTCGCCGGCACGCGCTGGAGCAGATCGAGAAGGGCGTGGCTCGCACCGACCGCATGGTGCGCCAGCTTCTGGAACTGGCAGCTGTGGATGGTGCTTCAGACGATGGGGGCGGGGAAATTGACCTCAGGGAGGTGATCTCCGACGTCGTGGCTTCCATGCAGCGCGCTGCTGACGCCAAAGGCGTCAATCTCCATCTTGATCTTCCGGCAAGCTTGCCTTCCGTATCCGGCGACACCGTCCTGGCGACTCTGGCGCTGCGAAACGTGGTCGAAAACGCCATCGCGGCCAGCACGACCGGAAAAGTGGTCGAAATCCGCGCCGCTGTCTTCGGCAATGCCGCACAGGTCACCGTGTCAGACGAGGGTTTTGGCATCACTGAGGCAGATCGCTCTCGCATAACGGAGCGCTTTTTTCGGGGCCGAAACGCCCCAGAAGGGGGCAGCGGGCTGGGATTATCCATCACACAAACCGCCATGGAACGCATCGGCGGAAGTGTGGAGTCCCGCTCTCGAGGTTCCATCGGCGAGGCCATGACGCTAACCTTCCCTGCAAAGTCAGCCTGAAACCGAGCGGCGTCCCAAGAGAGGTCCCATTCCGCACCAACCACTCGGCGTCACGCGACGCTTTTTTCAGGGAACGACGAAAGGAGGGTTCCGTGCCAACCGGACACATCATGATGGCCATGAGCCCCGACGGCTTCGTCGCGCGCAAGGATCACGGGTTGGACTGGCTGACCAAGCAGCAGACGTCTGGGGAGGACCATGGGTTCGACGCGTTTCAGGAAAGCGTGGACGTGATTGTCATGGGATCTGGTTCATTCCGCACGCTTCTCGGGTTTGGTGAATGGGCCTATACGAAGCCTGTCGTCGTGTTGAGCCGCTCAATGTCCGAGCAAGACATTCCAGAGCGCCTGGCGGGAAAAGTCGAGGTTTCAAAGCTTAGCCCCGAAGGCGTCATGCGTGAATTCGCCGTCCGCGGCCATGAGCGAACGTATGTCGACGGCGGTGCCGTAATCCAGTCCTTTTTCAGGGCAGGATTGATCGGCGAAATGAAGGTCACGATCGTGCCGATCCTGCTTGGCGAGGGCATCCGCATCTTCGACACAGCCGTGCGGGACATTGATCTCCAACTCCTATCGGCGAAACCCTTTCCTTCAGGCTTGGTTGACTTGACCTACAAGGTCGGCATTGCAAGCAATGCCTGATCCTGGGCGAAAGCTTTGCATTTGCGGCGAAGGACCGGAAATTTAGGCTGCACCTCGGAGGGTGGCTTCACCCGACGGGGGTATTGGCCGCTCTTTGCACACTATGCAATGCTGCAACTGCACTTTACCTCAAGATCGTCACGGTCAATAAGGGCTCGTAGCCGACTTGTGGCGGTGGAAAAGTTCACCCCAGAGTCAGTTGACTTGAATGTCGCTTTTCGCCTCCGAGGGCTGATATGCTCGCTGGCGCGGCGAATGACTGGAATCCGCCCGACCTTCATTGGTGATCGCAGAGTTGGCGAATAGCGAGCACGTGCGTCGAACGGCAGCGCATCTGCTCCGATGTCCACTTCAGGGAAACTCCGTAGCTGTGTCGAGAGCGGGCGTGGCCGGCAGCTAAGGGAAGATCTTTAGCTATCACCACTATTGCCCCAAGCTGAGGTGTTTTATCGATCCTCAAACCAGGGGTAGCGAACTCTGAGTGGCACAAGTTCTATGTCATCTTTTATGTCAGAGAAGAGAACCACAATCCATTTTCGACTGTGCCCTGTGGCTGCACACCAAATGCTCAGATGGGCTGGTCGGGCGGAATCCTGACCAGCCGCCCTCCCCACCAATTGACGAACGTGAACAGAGAGGTTCGGTTCGCCGGAAGTTTATGTTACCCGTTACAGGCAGGGCTCTCGTATTGCGTCGCCCACTTCGCCCTGGCCGCAACATCCACCAGTCGACGTTGCCGATTGTCGATGCGGCGCCAGGCTGATCGGAAGTCGCGATGAGACTTGGGCAGAAGGTCATCCCGTCCGAAGGCAAGCGCGATCGTAATCGCCTCGCTCGCCGACAGCCCCCGCACTGCCTCCTGTGCTTCCTGTTGGCCGAGGAGAACCCGGCGGCAGGCCTCGGCATCCTGGTAGTTGGAGTTCAGCGCTGCGGACGCTTTCGGGTCACCAGCGATCTCCTTCAGTTCCGTGGGTGCGATGCCTTCAAGTTCGATATAAGTGATCATGGTTTCGTTCCTTTAGTTGTTTGCCCGTTTGGGTAGACGGTAAATTGGAACTTTTTCGGAAACGCGAAACGGTTTTTTTCGGCGTGCCTCTTGCCAAGCGCGAGAACAGACGAGCGCCCATACCATCGGGCTGATAGTGGGCAGTCCGAACTCTTGTTGAGGCCCGGCTAAGCCGTGTTCAGAGCGCTGAGGAAATTTCGGCGAGGGCGGGAAAATGTTGAAAACGCCCAGCGTCCATCCCGTGCGGATGATGGTTGGGCGTTTTCAACATCCTTCGGAAATAAGGGAATTTTCGGTGGGGAACGGCAATACGCAGATGCCTGCTCTCCCTTCTCAAAGCTTCAATTCCACATCCATGCTGCGCTGGCCTTCGATTTTGTCTACGAATTCCTGAGCGGAAGCCAGTCCCGTCGAGTGGTCGTAATGCCTCTGCACTGTTCGTTCGCTGCGGTGCCCGAGCAAGGCCGTTGCCGCGCGCGCGCCCGAGGTCAGGTGTTCGCTGGCCTCAGTCGCGACGTTGTCACGGAGGCGATGGATAGATACCCGGACGCCGAAGGCACGTGCGGTCACATCCCCGGTGAGACGTCCGATCTGGCTTTCACTGATGGCGACATCGGGCGACAGCATCGACGGGAACAGATACTGCCCCCGGTCAAACAGCGGCCGGTAGAAGTGCCTGTATTCCAGAAGTGACTCGGAAAGTTTCTGACTGGTTAAAGTCCTCTCAAACGGCGCACCGTTCTTCCGATCCTCTGGCAATTTCAGCATGCGCGCCGGGATTCGAACGTGGACCAACCCTGCATCTGGCAGGTCGAGGGTCTGGTCGAAAGCCAGCGCGGACAGCGCACGTGCCCGTTGCGGCAGGGCCGCGCCAAGAGACAACAGGATGCCGTTCCGAAAATCCCGGGCGGCATGGATGCCTCGAAGGCGCCGCTTTCGGGCTTTCTCCATCAGATCGAACCCGAGGCCGTATATTTCCGAAGCTCCGACAAGTTGGGAGCCGGTCTTCGTTATGGCTCCTTCTTGCTCGGCGCGCTCCCGCCAGTCACATGCGACGAATTCGCAGGCCGGCGAGGTGAGGCCCGGCTCGATGACGGTCATGCCTGCCAGGATACGGCCAACATAATCCGATGCCGTCCGCGTTGAGGCGCGTTCTGCAACTTGAGCTGCGTAGCGATCGAGAACCTGACCGGTTGGCCGCAGGGGCAGGCCGTGGGATCTGCAGTGATCCACCCAGCCCGCCAGCGCGCGGATCACATTTGCGGAATACGCCGCGCTCCAAAGCGGGCACCCTTTGGAGCGTTTTCCTTCCATCGATACCGAGATCCGTTCAGCGATAGCAGGATGCCAATCCTTCGGGAGCTCGCCGAGGCTTTTCTGTGCCTTTTCCCATGCAGTTTGGCGCGGCGCCTTCCGCTTCACCCGCGCCTTGCGAAGCACTTGGGCGAAATGCGCACAGCGTTCGGCGCCCCATTTTTCGGATGCTACTCTTTGCAGATGGGCAAACTCCATGAAAGCGCTTGAGCCGACCTCGCGGTGCCGCTGTTCGAGGTGCGTCTCGAGCTTGAGAAGGCTCGGCGGCTGATCCGCAGGGGCCGCGTTGCGGATGCAGTTCAGAAGAACGAGGTGATTATTCATGTTCTTACGAATTCCCTGTAGGAGCGAACTTCATTACGCTGCAGTGCGACTATCAAGATGCGCCAGCCACTCGTTTGAGATCAGAGTCTCGTCCAGCTCCGCATAGTGATCAATGGTCGTCTGGAGCCGCTTGTGACCCAGCAAACGCTGAACCTTTGGCAGGTGGTCGAGGCTGTCCCTGAGCCAGATCCAACCGATCAGGTGGCGGTAGAGATGGGGGTTGATGCGGACGCCCACCTTTTCGTGCAAGCGGGCGGTCACCCGCTTGAGAAGGCCGGCGTAGTGGCCGTCAGCATTGGTTTTCCCTTGCGCTGGAAACAGATACGGGCTCTCCTTCTGTGAAGCAGTCAGTATCGCCGGGCGCACGGTCTCCAAATAGGTGCTAAGCAGCTTGCTCGCAGCTTTACCCAGTTGGATGGTCAGATCCGCGTCGCCAGCGCTCCGCATCTTGACCTGGGCAGCAGGCACCACGATACGCGCCCGACCATCTTGCCAGACCACCCAGTTCAGCCTCGCCTTTACGACGTTCTCGCTTCGAGGAGCTCGTGCGAGCAGGATATCATGCGCCAAGGCGGCCATAATATCGCGACCAAGCTCCGGGTCGATCACTTCGACGGCCTTGGGAAGGGAGCCGTCCGACTTGTGCGCAGCTTTCCGCTTACGCTGGATCGACGCGTCGATGTCGCGCAGCAGCACTGCGCTCAGATCGATGGTCCGCTGTATCCGCGTGTCATTAAACAGCCTGAGCTTGGACATGTTCCGCGGTGCGATGCCCTGATAGTTCACCTTATGCAGCGCGATCGTATCATCTATTTCTCGGAGATCCTCCGGCGAGCGGCAGAGATAGTCACGGGCGATCTTGCGCGCCGTCTTGAGCACACTGGTCACATAGGCGCTTGGGTATTCGCCTCGATTGACCTCCTTCAAGGTCTCTGCAGCGACATCGAGGAATTCCGGATCGGTGAGCTCTTCAATGGTCTCCGGCACAACCTCGACGGACGAGGCAACAGCCTTGGCCAGCGAAACAATGTAGCCGCGGCGCGTCGCGAGAGTCTTGTCGCTCCAAGTATGCTTGCCGATCAGGAAGCCGGCCTGCCGCAGCATTTCGGAGCGGCTGGGACCGTCTTGCCGACTGGATTGACCCGGTCTCCCGGCTTTTTCCAGCCGTTTTGCGCGCAGCTTCGCCTTCTTGTCGCTGATGTTGCCGACGGCCTCGCTCCGGTCCAGTTGCGCGATGAACTCGGCCCGGTTCAGCCCGTCGCGCGAAGCCTGTCCCTGCGCCCAAAGGGCCACACGCGTATCGAACTCCTTCATCAGGGTAGCGATCTGATCTGGGTTCACCCGGAACTTGTCGCGTCCGTCTTCGAACGGGTGTGGGGCTGCGATGAACCCGAAGGGGACAAACCCTGGTTCGGAGGAAAGGCGTGCGATCAATGTCGCAATCTCGCGAACGTGTTTCTCGCAGGCAGCGGAACTTTTGGACGAGGTCTCGACACGATGGTTGTAATAGGCAGCCAGGGTGTCCTGGGTGACCTCTGCTGGCGCGATGCCTTGGTCGTGGAGGAACAGGAGAAACGCGCCGCTGGCATATACAGCCGAGCGTGAAAGATCACTCGAACGGATAGCCTCATGGACCTCCTTGTATAGTCCAGCGATGTCATCGATGCGCCGCTTTCGTTGGCGTGGTTGGCTCGAGCCGGCCGCGTTCACGAGCATGGATCGGTATGTGGCGTAACTGCCGGTTGCGAGATCGAAGCGGGCTGGCTCGTTGCGATCGAAGAAGTCGATCACATCTTGTTTGCACACTGAGCGCAGCTCTGGGGCCCATCCGGCATTGCGGCACAACCAGCGCAGACGCGAAACGAGGGTGCCGTCCCCGTTTTGCTGGGCAACCTTGATCATGTCGGCGAAAGTGACGCTCGAACCCGGCTGCGACGCAAAGAGATCACGTCCCATGGCGGCTGACAGGGCAGACAGGGTCACGTTGCGCGGGCGAAGGCCCGGAATGTTCAGGATGTCGCTGACGGCTTTAGGGTTGAGTCCTGCGCGCAATGACAGCGCGCGCATGCTTTCACCGCTGGTTTCCAGGTAATCGCGCAGTATTTGATCGAGTGTCATGGAGTTTCCCTTTCAGGTTCGCAGGGGATTTCAAGTTCGAGGTCCGGCCTCACGGGGGTAGGCCGGACTCGAAGTTCGAAGATCGCCAGCCACTCGTCCTTTATTGTCCAAGATTTGCCGAGCTTGGCGGCTTGAAGCCTCACAATACCTTCTGGTGTGGGGCAGCCGTGGTTGATCCAGTCCCGGATCGTATGCGGGTCTCGGTTAAAGATTTCCGCGACTTCGCTGGCGGTGTAATAGACAGGCTTTTTCATGATGTTCCTCCATTGGGTCATGGAGGAATTAGGTTCCGCACTGCTTTCTCGGAAAATTCCGAAGCAAAAAAGACCTCTGAGATGCCGGAGGAGCTCCTGGAGCCACAGAGGCTTGCGAAGGAAAAGTGTCACGCCGGTAAGAGATATCTACTACCGGGATGACACCTTTTTTCCGCATCCAACCGATTTCTTCTCGATCTTCCGAACCGGTCTCACCTCCCTCCTGAACAAACAGGATGAGAGTGATGACTTTGACAAATCGAAACCTGCCGGCCCGTGATAGCTCAGGTCGGTTCTGCAATCCTGGCGCCTATCGCGTGGCTCACGCATGTCGCCCGACGACCTTCACCCCGGCATCTGAGGCGCGCCCAAAGTTGAGGGCGGCGTTGACACTGGCCAACCGCACCTTGCGGGAGGCGACCGAAGGCGAAGGTGTGCCAAGCGCTGTAATCCGCGCAAGCCCCGGAGCCGGAAAGAGCACACTTCAGCGAGAGCTCATGGCTGAACGCGCGTCTGAGGGGCAACTTGGGAACGTGGCCTTCCATGTGCCGACGCTTGCCTTGGCTGCGGAGGCGACACGCGAAGCGGAGTGCCTTGGCCTTTCTGCCCAAACCATCCGCGGCAGGTCTGCACCCAGACCTGACGGAAATGGTCAAATGTGCGCCAAGGCCGAGCTGGTCGAGCAAGCAAATCGGATTGGGCTCTCTGCAAAGGAGCATTTTTGCGAAACGAAGTTGGAAGATGGCACAGTTGCACGATGCCCCCATTTCGAGGAATGCGCCTATCTTGGCCAATTCAGAGTGGACGCAGCTTGCCACTTCCTCGCGACTGCATACTTTGCCTTGCCGAAGCAACCAGGCGTAGACCCGGCACTTAGGGTCGTGGACGAAACCTTCTGGAAAAACTTTCTCTGGATACGAGACATCGATCCCATCGCCTTCAGGGCGGCGCGGACATTTCTTCCGACGTCAGGCGCCGCAGATCATGCGGAACTCCTAAAAGCGGCAGCGCAAGTCATGGGTAAGCTTTGTGCTGGAGAGAGCCCGCTGGCATTGCCTTATTCTGCAAGCGATTTCACTGCTTTTGCTGAGCTTGAGCGCAAGGGCCAGGAACCCGCTTCTGACATTCGCCCCGACCAGGACTTCCTGACCCAGAAAATAAAACTGGAGAAGGCCGCTCAGGCGCATCGGAAGGTTTCACGCTTCGCAGCGATCTGGGAAGTGTTGGCTGAGGCAAAGCGTTTGGGCCTGACCGAGTGCGAGCGGCTTCGCCTATTTACAGATGGTGAAAAAGAGGTGCTGCGCGTGATGCGTAAGCAGCCGCTGCGGCACAAGGAACCTATGCTGGTTCTCGATGCCGATGCAGACACCGAGATCTTGGCCGCTCTCGGCTGTGATATTCGAGCAGAGCATGAACTGACCCTACGGCCTCGAGCCCATGTAGTGCAGGTCCACGATCACCAGATGTCCATCTCGGCACTGCTGAACAGCGAAAGCCACCGCGAGGGGTGCAGAAGGGTAATTGCAAGAGAAGTGCTGCGTGATCGCCTCGCGAAGAACACAGGCGTGCTTGTAGGTGCAACCCGGACGGTTGTGCAGAGGTTCTTCGAGGACGCCGGCCATGATTTCAGTTCAAAAAATGAGGCCGAGATCAACCAGATCATGCTTGGCACAAAGCTCCATGGGGCACGATGGCTCTGGCTCGGAGGTAGGTCGTTGGGATCGAACCGCTACAAGGACTGCTCCGCAGTGATCGTTCTTGGTCGTCAGGAGTTGCCTGTCTCGACGCTTGAGGATCAGGGGCGCGCACTGTGGGGAGATACACATGGGGAACCGCTGAACTTTGTGGCGCCGGATATGAGGGGCGGGCAATGGCTACCCTTGGTTGAACTGCCATATGAAATGGCAGACGGGAGTGGCATGGCGGTGAAAGTGCCATGCCATCCAGACCCCATGATCCGCCGTCTTCAATTGCAGTCACGCGAACTCGCTACGCGCCAGTTGGTTGAACGCCTCCGATTAGCACACGCGCCCTGCCGCAAGCGCGTCATTCTGGTTTGCAATATTCCAATCCCAGGTTTGCCTGTGAATGAAATAATTAGCTGGAATGCTCTGCAGGGGGACCGGATTGAGGCAGCTATTGCGCTTGCATTGATCGAAGGAAAAAGGATCAAGTTCGATTACAAGGGTATTGCAGAAGGAGCCCCAAGCGTTTTCAAGGACGTAAATGCGCTAAAAGGATATCTAAACCGCAACAAAGCTTCACAGCGGTTGCTGAATAGATTCAAAGAAGCTGCGAAGACCTTGGGTGGGAGCCTTCGCTTGGAAGATTGCGCAGCTATAACAGCACCAGTCGAGGCCCCTTGGTCAGTGGAGGGTTTGACATTCTAAAGGTGTAATTGCGATGGAACGCTGCGGCGTTGGACTACTGGCTGGGCAAGGGCGTCGTCAGAAATCTTCTTTATTGGGTTAGCGACCAGAGGCAACAATGCCCCTTCCTGTGGGCCGCCCACGCACAAGGTCTCGCTATAAGAAATCCGGTCATCTACTCCCGGTATCCTTCTCCCCCTTGAGGAGATGGTAAGGCGCATCCGCGATAAATCGGCGCAGGCGCTCCGGATCGTGCGGCCGGTCCCGACCGCTAACCCGAGCCAAGTAGGCCATATAGGCGATCGTCACGCCAGCCACAACAACTGACGCGATTGACACAACAATGTCAAAGGTAGCCATGTCCTCTCCTTTGTTCCGTCGTCCATGACGCAATGAACAAGATACATATAGCACGGGTTCTGTCACAAGGCATGCCGAACCATGCACATTTTGCAGGGGCCCTTCGTTTGTGACGACGATACAAGCTACGGTGTCGAAGTATCGGATCAATCCCAGTAAGGACGGCGCGAATACAGTGACTACATGGTCAATCACCTATGCTGACTTCAATGCTGACCTGAACAATGCTCATGAGATCCTGACTACCATGCCCCAGCTGACCGACCTTGCCTTAAAGCGCGCGTTAAACAGGTGGCGGAGCTGCTGGGCCAGCTGACCTACGACACCTGCGCAGAGACACAAGAAGAGTTCGCGAGTTCGGTGAGTTGTTCGGTGATGCACAGACCGTGTGCGCTGCACTGCAGAAACTTTAATCATGCTGATCCCGTTACTCCTCCAGCAACGATGAAGTCGCAATCACGCGACAGTCGTAAGATCAAAGGATCCCAGAATGAAACTGATTATGACAACAGCCGCCGCCGCCCTGATTTCCACTGCCGCTCTGGCTGACACATCGACCTACCGCCAGGACCTCTTCCTGGATACCTCGATCGGTGCTGAGAAGACCTACGGTGATGAAGCCCGCATGCTGGCACCCCTTGAGTCGACCAAAGCCAATGACATTACATTCAGCACAGCCGACAACAGCTTCGACGCCGACGCAGTCATGAGCACCCGCTCCGCAGAGCGCAGCCCCGGCGAAGGCTACATCTACGGTGGCTACGGCCCCGGCAACGACAGCCGTTAAGTAACAGTAGATCAGAGATCGCTGTTCTCCATTAGTGCGCCAGATTTAGGTTCTGGCGCACTTTTGCAATCGAAGCAATTGCTCCGAAGGCCGGTGACATGTCACCGCACGACAGATCTTCCCCGATGGTTGAAGAGGCTAATATCTTCAGTTGGCACTTTTCACATTTTGCAAGTGCGGCACAGGCAGGCTACAGGTGTCCCGGTTTCCCAGGAAGAAATCGACATCGATGTGATAAGCTTCACGCGAGGGAGGCAACATGAAACCCAAAGCGCCCAGATTTTCGTTCAAAGACCGCGCAGCTGAGAAAGCCGCCGCGCGTGAACGCGATGAAGAACTACTTCGTTCTGGTGAAGTTTCGCCGGCTGATATGGCACGCGCTAACGGCGGTTTCGTCCGAGGGGCGCGTTACAAAGGCCCAGCAAAGCGTATTCAGGCACTCGCTGCATCCCTGTCGTCAGATGACGACAGCGCCTAATTTGCCAATGGCGCGTAGGTGAGGAGAAATGCACGTCGCATCGAAGATCCTCGAAACTGTGAACGCTCCATACGGTGCGAACCGTTCGGCTTGTCAGCTTGCCGCCGCAATCTCAGACATTGAGATCGCTCAGTCTGCCAGGGGACCGGCCTTCTCCTTTTTCTCTGAAATCTCCCCGGAGCTTCAACTGTCTTTCATGTCAGAGATGGGACTTCCCCATGACAAGGTGCGGCAGGTCGCGAAGCACTTTCAGGCGCTTTGTCCGTTCCCCTTGGCACTCGCTGCGCCCCAGCCGTCAGAGGGCGACAGTGCCTGACTACCGACGTGTGGATTTTCAATTCACTATTAAACACCTCTATTTACGGCTCTGGCTTCGAGGTCTCTTTGGCCTCGGGAAGGTCTTTGGCATAGACAAGGTTCCCGTTTGGACCACTCACTTGGGACTGCTCAATACGGTGCACTCCCAATGCCCACATGCCTTGCGATGTAGGCCAGGTAACCGATGGTGCCTCTGGCAACGATCACGACAGTGACCGAGGCGGTGATTTCGAATGTGATCATTCTGGCAGTATCGCACAATTGACTGTCTGTGACTCCCCTGCCCTTGCGCTATACTTATAGATAGAGTTGAAGGAGCCTACCATGAAGAGCCCCCAAAAGATCGATCACTCCCGCGTCACAGCTGCCCTGGAAGGGCGGTTGGACCCTGCCGAGCTCAACGAGGCGGAGGATGCAGCCTGGGAGGCGGCGTTCATTATAAAAATGGGCCAGCCCAGCAACAAGGAAAGGGCGTTCTTCGCGCGCCGCCGGAGGCTTGGTCTCGGCGTTGGTGCCGAAGAGAACGACGACCTTGTCTATGAAAGTTCGTGTCCTCAGCGCTTTCGATAACCACCACTTTGTCAACAGCCGCAGGCCGGACGTAGGGAAAAAGCGTAGTGAAGAGTGCTACCTCTGGCTATGGCGCAGGGAGTAGCAACGGCCAACAAATCCCAAGCGCCTTGACAACGTGGGAAGAGAACAAGCATCGACAACAGGAGCTATGTCCCTTTGCTATGACCCCCGCGGCTTCCATCCGTGCCGATTTCTCTCGTTTCGCTCCGCGAAAAGCTATATTTTAAAGGGAAATACGCCCCCATGCTAAGGTAGGAAACGGTCTCGAAAACCGTTGAGCCTTCACGGGTTCCCAGGGTTCGAATCCCTGTCTCTCCGCCACTAACGCCTTGGGCGTGGTGCTTATTCCCCCCGATACGAAGACGCAGGTTAGTCGCCGCGCAAGGGGCGACGTCGCCGTCCTCCAAACCGGTCTGCTTAAAGACCAGGCACCCGCGTAGAAATCCAACGCCCAGCGGCCCCCGTCCCGCTTTAGCCAAATCCGCGCCTTGAACATTTCGGCGGATTGTCGCAACTATCCGCGCAGAGCAAGCAAGCGGTTTCATGAGTCCCAGCCAGCCAAGGATTTCTACAAGGGACAATAAAATGAAAACCAATACCGCCAAGCGCGTCGCGCTCTCTTGGCTGATGTGCTCGACCGCCACTCTCGCTTACGCGCAAGACGACACCGCCTTCGATCTCGGTGTGCTGCGCATTCAGACCTCAGCCGCTCAGGCTGTTTTGGGCAATGACGAGATCACCGAAACCGAAATCGAACAGCGCAACCCGGCGACCGTAGCCGATGTCTTTGCCGGCGAATCCGCGATCACCGCCAGCGGCGGCGCGCCGATCGCGCAGAAGGTCTATGTGAACGGGATCGAGGAAAGCTTGCTTTCCGTCACCATCGATGGCGCGCGACAGAACAAATCGGCCTTCCACCATACCGGCAACGTCCTGCTCGATCCGGCCTTGCTGAAATCCGTTGAGGTCAGCGCGGGGCTTGCCCCGGCGGATCAGGGGCCAAACGCGCTGGCGGGCTCTATCGCCTATACCACCAAAGACGCCCGTGACCTATTGGACGGGGATGATCCCTTTGGAGGTCGCTACACGCTGTCCTATGGCAGCAATGGCCAAGGGTTCCGCAACACCCTGACGCTCTTCGGGCAGAACGACGGTTTCGAATATCTGCTGAGCGGCACCCGGGCGACGGGCGATGACTATGAAGACGGCTCGGACAGCACCATCACCGGCACGGCGGCGGACCTGACCGACTATATCGCGAAATTCGCCTATACCTCTCAAAGTGGCAAACGTCTGAGCTTTTCGGCGTCTGAGACCACTGACAACGGCCTGCGCGCGTCTCAGGGTGGCTTCATCCGTCCCGACTTTGCCGATGTGATCGGGCGCGACACAGTGCTTTATGAAGCGCTGTCGCAACGCACATCCTATACCCTGACCTATGAGGATGAGAACCCCTCGGGCATCTGGGCGCCCTATGCGCAGCTCAGCTACAACGAGCAGGCGATGGACGTAGGCTCGCTTTATGGTGTGAACAAAAGCTTCAGCGGTGTGCTGAGCAACGACTTCACGCTCCGCAACGGCAGCGTCAATGTCGGTGTCGATTTCTTTGACGAAAGCGCCGAAGGCTATGACAACACGGTCAGCCCGCGCAGTTCGAGCGGCCGCGAAGAGCTTAGCAACATCGGTATCTTCGCCCAAGCGCGGCAGGATCTGTCGGACCGCATCTCCGTATCCTACGGCGGGCGCTATGACTGGGCGTCCTTCGAAGGCGCGGATGGGAGCGATTTTGACGCCGGCGGCGCCAGCGTCAACGGCTCGGTCGATTACGTCTTGAACGATCAATGGACCCTCAACGCAGGGGCCGCCTCCAGCTGGGGCGGTTATGAGTTGGGCGAGGCCGCATTGGTCAACTTCCGCACCCCGTGGAATTATGACGGCTTCACCACCTCGCGCGCCAATGCGGTGCGTTTGGGCCTGCGTTACGACAGCGGCCCTTGGGCGGTCAAAGGCGCGCTCTTCGACACTGAGATCGAAGACATCAACGCCGTTCTGCCCTCAAGCGGCGCACGCGGTGCTGTGGACGATCTGACATCGCGCGGCTTCGACGGGTCGGTCACCTATACCGGCGCGCGCGGCTTCGCGACCTTGAACTACACCTATGCCGATGTGCAAACCAACGACGCGACAACCGCCACGACCGCCTATTACCTTGGCCGTCCGGTCGGCCATATCTTTGGCTTCGAAGCGGGCTATGACGTGACCGAGGAATGGCGCATTGGGGCGACCGCGCAGATCGCCTTGGAGAACGAAGATACCGATGTGTCGCTCGACGGCTATGAGGTGGTCAATCTCTACGCGGAATACAAACCGCGGCGGATGGAGAACCTGAACGTGCGCATGGACGTGCAGAACCTGTTCGACGCGACCTATGCAAGCCGCAGTTCCGATGGGCTTGGGCTTGCCAATGTGGTGCCCTTGACCGAACCGGGCCGCACTGTCAGCCTGACCGCGTCGATCAGCTTTTAACTGACGCAGGTATCGCCCCCCTTTGCGCGGGGGCGATACCCTTTTCCGGCGCATGCCGCCTACGGTTCCTTCCGCAGTCCTCCTCCCGCTTGATCCAGATCAATGCAGCCGCGCCCAGCCTGCCCCATAATGGCCGTGGTCACATGAGGAGCGTCGCCATGCAAAATGCCACCATCACAGTCGTTCTGGGGGTCGATGCCCGGCCCAATCAGCTAGAGGCCCTCGCCCGCGAGGCGCAGACCCAGGGCGCGCATCTGATCGTTCTTCTGCTCAGCGAAACCCCTGCCGTCCCGGTCTATTCGATGGGGGTGGGCGAACTCAGCACCTATTCCCTCCCGGCAGGCTGGCAGGCGGATGTGGACGCGGCCCGCGAGGCGGTCGAAAAACAGCGCGCGGAATTTTCCCAATATCTTACCGACCAAGGCGCCAGCGCGGATGTGCGCGCGGTCTGTGGCGATGCCTCTGCCCTCCGCAACACGGTAGCGCGGGCGGGGCTGACCTGTGACGCGGTGCTTATCGGCACGGACCTGCGCGAGGACAAGCGCCTATTTGAGGACATCGTCCATGCCGCCCTCTTCGAGTCCGCCGTGCCGGTTCTGCTCAACACCGCGCAGACCAAGGTGGCCTTGACCCCACAATCGGTCTTCGTCGCATGGAAAGCGGGCATTCCCGCCACGCGGGCGATCCGCGCCGCTCTGCCAATCCTGCGCAATGCGCGGGAGGTAACGGTGGCGCTTTTCGATCCGGTCTCGATCTCGGCCTATGACGGTGAGAACCCCGGCACCGATGTCGCCGCTTGGCTGACCCACCAAGGCTGCAACGTTGCCGTGCAGCAATATGCCAGCGGAGGCGCGGACATTGGCACCGCCATCCTGAAACGCGCCAAAGAAACCGGGGCCGATCTGATCGTCATGGGCGCCTATGACCACTCCCGCCTGCGTGAGATGGTTTTTGGTGGCACGACCCGCAGCCTGATTGAACAAAGCGCCTTTCCTGTGCTTCTGTCGCACTAACGCCCATCGAAAGGACCCCCTATGCGCCCTCACCTCGCTGCCCTCGCCGGGCTTTCCTGCGCCCTCCTCTCCGCCTGTTCGGAGGGGTCTTCTGACGACACCGACCGGGTGCGCGCGGGGCAGCGGGTCTATGCCAAGGAATGCGCCGCCTGCCACGGGGCGCAGGGCGAAGGGGGCGGTCCGATGTCCTTGCATCTAAATGTGGTGCCACCGGATTTGGCCGGGCTGAAACAGCGCAATGATGGCTACTTCCCGCGCGAGTTTGTCAGCCGCTTTGTCATGGGCCAGCTTGCAAAAGACGACCCCGCCTCACCCATGCCGGACTTTTCCGCGGTGGGTCTGCGCCACGTCTACCCCAATGGCGGCGCGGATGGGGAGGTGCTGGAAACCGATTTCGCCAATCTGCTCGACTATCTGGAAGCGATCCAGTGGTAGGGCCGACGTGGTTCGGGAGGCAGCCCCCGGGCACTTAGCGCGCCCCCGCCCTGCATTGCGCCCCCGCCCCCTGTCACGCTATCGGATGCCCTGCCCCGCAGCCCCTACAGACGGAACCCTCGCATGAAGATCAACGACGAAAGCCCCGTTCTGCTGGCCCTTCTGGACGCCGCCGTCGATGCCATGGTGGTGGCGGATCACGCGGGCAATATCCTGCGGGTGAACAAAGCGGCGGCCACGCTCTTCGGCCATCCGGTCGAGGATTTGGTAGGGCAGAACGTGCGCATGCTGATGCCCGGGGATATGGCCGTTCAACATGACGGCTTTCTGCGCCACCATCTCGAGACCGGAGAGAAACGCATCATCGGCGTGGGCCGCGACGTGGAAGGGCTGCGCGCCGATGGCAGTATCTTCCCGCTGCATCTTTCCGTGGGCCGCGCCGATATCTCGGGCGAGGTCGCCTTTGTCGGCATCATGCACGATCTGTCGCGTCGAAAAGCCGCCGAGGAGGCCACCGCCCGCTCGCAACGGATGGACGCCATCGGCCAGATGACCGGCGGCATCGCGCATGATTTTAACAACCTTCTGACGGTCGTGATCGGCAATCTGGAACTGCTGGAGATGTCGGAAACCTCGGCCAAAAGCGGCGCGCTGATCTCGGACGCGTTGGAGGCGGCAGAGATCGGCGCCGATCTCACCTCACGCCTGATGGTCTTTGCCCGCAAGACCACGTTGAACGCGGCGGAGATCGACCTCAACGCCGAAGTCTCAAAAGCCGTGGCGATGCTCAAACGCACCATCGGCGCGCATATCGCGGTTGAGACGGGCTTTGCCGAGGACCTTTGGCAGGCCAAGGTGGATGCCACCCAGCTTCAGACTGCCGTGCTCAACATTGCACTCAATGCCCAAGATGCCATGCCTTCGGGCGGGAAAATCACGCTGGAAACCCGCAACATGCAGCTCGACGACACCTATGTCGCGCAGGAGATCGGCATCGACATGGGCAACTACATCCGCCTGTCGATCGCGGACACGGGCGAAGGCATGTCTGCCGAGACTCGCACCCGCGCGATGGAGCCGTTCTTTTCGACCAAACCGGTCGGCCAAGGAACGGGGCTGGGCCTGTCGATGGTTTACGGCTTCATCAAGCAATCCGGCGGGCATATCGCAATCTACAGCGAATTGGGCAAGGGCACGACGATCAGCCTCTATTTCCCCGCCCTCGTGGACAGCACCGGCGCGCGGGCGGCCTCCAGCGACGCGCCAGAGCAGCACGCCGGGATCGGCACCGGCCTGCGCGTGCTGCTGGTCGAGGATGACCCGATGGTCCTGCGCCTGTCGGAGCGACGGCTGGAGTCGCTCGGGTTCGACTGCGTTACGGCAACCACCGGCGATGCGGCTTGGGACATCCTGCAAGACCGTGACGACATCGACGTGGTCTTTACCGATCTGGTGATGCCGGGGGAGTTGTCGGGCCATGCGCTGGCCAAACGGGTCGCGGCGGAAATGCCCGATCTGCGAATATTGATCACCTCGGGATTTTCCGAAAACATCCTGCGCGGCGAGGAAGAAAGCAACGCCTTCGCCCTCTTGCGCAAACCCTACAGGCAAGCGGATCTGGCCGAGGCGTTTCGTGCCTTGTTACGGGACTAACCCGAGGTGGCGGTGGGGCTTTCGGTCAGCACATAACCCACCCCGCGCACCGTCTTGATCAACAGCGGACGCGCCGGATCACGCTCGACCTTCTTGCGCAGCCGCGCCACTTGGTTGTCGATGGTGCGGTCCAAAGGCGCCCAATTCTGCCCGTCGATCAGATCCATCAACCGGTCCCGCGACAAGGGCTTTTTCGCGTGGTTCACGAAGGCGGCCAGAAGTTTGAAATCAGCCGTGGTCAAATCCCCCTCCTGCCCGTTCCGGCCTACCAGCAGCATCCGGTCGAGGTTGATCTTCAGCCCATCAAGCGCAAGCCACGGCTCTGCATTTTGCGGTGCGGGCGTCTCCGCCTCGCGCTTGCCGCTGCGCCGCAAGACGGATTTCACACGGGCCAAGACCTCTCGCACATGGAAGGGTTTGGTCAGATAGTCATCCGCGCCCAGTTCCAACCCGACAACACGGTCAATCACATCGTCCTTGCCCGTAACCATGAAGATCGGCACCTCATGATCGCGGCGAAGGTCGCGCGCGATGTCCAGCCCGTCCTCCGCGCCGAGGTTCAGATCCAAGGTCACCAGATCGAAAGCCTCCGCCGCAAAGGCCGCGCGCACGCTCTGCGCGTCATGCGCCTCGGTCACAAGGTAGCCGTCGCTTTCAAGGCAGCGCCTCAGAAGCGTCCGGATCTTGGCATCGTCATCAACAACAAGGATCTTCTTCGCGGTCACGCCCATCACCCCAAAAGTTGCGTTTGTATAGTCCGCAACCCAAGCGAGCACCACCCGCCACGCCATCCCCTGCGACAAAGCGTTACAAACGGATACGAGACCGCAGGTCGTTCTGCGACATGCGCCTGAGAATGTGACCGCGCCGCAGAAAGGACGATCGCATGTACGTGACGCTATCCAATGAGTTCACCCCCGCAACCAAAGTGCCCGAGGTGCAGCTTTGCTCTCGCACCCCCGCCGCGCAATCGCCGCGCAAGCGGCAGGCGGTCGGCAGCCATCTGTTTCACGAGGGCGATATCGCCAACCATATCTATGAGATCACCTCGGGCGTCTTTCGCCTGACCCGCGTGCTCGACAACGGGCGGCGGCAGGTCATCGCCTTTGGCCTGCCCGGCGACATCATCGGCTTTCCCAATGGCGCGCTCCATCACAGCGATTGCGAGGCGATCCAGACGGCAGAGGTGATCGCCCACCGCCGCCATGCGCTCGACGATTTCGAGGGGGATCACGAGACGCATAAACGGCTGTTGAACGCTGCCCTGCGTGAGATTTCGGCGATGCAGGATCACTTCATGATGCTGGCGCGCAAATCCGCGCTGGAAAAGGTTGCCTCCTTCCTCATCACGCTGGCGGAGCGCACCGGCAGGCCGATCGGCAGCTACACCACCTGCGCCTTGCCGATGACCCGCAGCGACATCGCGGATTTCCTCGGCCTGACGATTGAGACGGTGAGCCGCACCCTGACCCGCCTGCGCAAGCAAGATATCATCGCGCTCGAGACCTCTCAGACCGTGCTGATCAAGGATATGGACGCGCTGATCTCGGCCTCTCAGGCCGCCGACTGACGGCGGGCTTGTACTGGGTTAAGAAAACGCGGGTCTCGGCCCGCGTTTTGCGTTTTTAGGTCGCCTTTTCGGTATCTCGCTGGTGGGTGTCCCCATCAGGCACCCCATTCTCCAGCAAAATCCGCGCCGCGTCTCCTTCAAGGTCATCGTATTGCCCGTTGCGCAGCGTCCAGAGACAGGCCGCAAGCCCCGCTGCGCCAAGACAGACGGAGACGGGGATGAGAACAATCAGGATATTCATCGGCGCACCGCATTCAAAACCACGAGGATGGATGAGGAAGACATCACCGCCGCCGCCATCAGCGGGGTGGCGAAGCCCATGACCGCCACCGGGATCGCGACCGCGTTATAGGCGGCGGCCAGCCCGAGGTTCTGGCGAATGCGGCTGCGCGCCCGACGGGCCAGCCGCAGGGTATCGGCGACCGCCGAGAGATCACCGCCCAGCATTACCCCGTCTGAGGCGACCCGCGCGGCATCCAGCGCCGTGGCGGGCGCGAGAGAGGCATGCGCCCCGGCAAGCGCCGCCGTGTCATTCAGCCCGTCGCCCACCATGAGCACCCGCTTGCCCCGCGCGGCCATGTCGCGGACCAGACCGGCCTTGTCCTCGGGCCGAACGGCGGCATGAACCTTGGCGATCCCGAGGGTTTCGGCCAACGCTTCTGCACGCTGCGCGGTATCGCCGGTGACCATCGCCACCGCCATCCCACGCCCGCGCAGGGCGCTGACAACTTCCGCTGCCCCGGCGCGGGGTGTTTCGGACAGGGGCAAAGGAATACGGCGATCAGGCAGATGCAGTTCCGGCCCCTCCAGCCCACGACGCAAAGAGACCCGCGCCCCGTGCCATAGACCGCAGACGCCCTCGCCCGGCACCTCTTGCAGGTCGCGCAGATCGGCGGGCATCTGCCCCTGCAACGCCGCCGCCAAGGCGCGCGAGGCGGGGTGGTCAGACGCCTGCGCGAGGGCAAGCGCGACCGATGCCACCTCTGCATCAAGCGCAGACAGCCGCGCAACGCCTTCGGTCAACGTGCCGGTCTTGTCGAAGAGAACCGTGTCGATCTCGGCCAAACGCTCCAACGCCGTGGGGGATTTCAGCAGCACGCCCGCGCGGAACAAACGCCCGGTCATCGCCGCCGTTACCGCCGGAATGGCCAGCGCCAACGCGCAGGGGCATGTGATGATCAGCGTCGCCGTGGCCACGGCAATCGCGTGATAAAGGTCCCCCGTCAGTGCCCACCAGACCACGAAAGCCAGCGCCGCCAGCCCATGCACAACCGGCGCGTAAAGCCGCGCCGCGCGGTCCGCGATCCCGCTGTAACGGTGTTTGCCGGTCTCGGCGACCTCGACCAAAGCCGCAAGGCGGCGCAGGGTGCTGTCCTCGGCCCGGCGGGTGACCCTTAGGGTCAGCGGCGTGCCAAGGATTACCTCGCCCGCGCAGATCGGCCCGCCCGCCGCCACCGCGACGGGGTCGGCCTCTCCGGTCAGGGCGGAGCGGTCCACCATCACCGCGCCCAAGGCGATGCCATCCACCGGCGCGCGCGCCCCGGCGGCAAGGGCGATGCGGTCATCGGGCATCAGGGCGCTGACGTCCACCGTCTCACGCCTCGTGGCGGTCAGGCGCGTCGCGCGGGGCAGCTCCAGCGCCGTTAACTCCGCCGCGGCGGAACGTGCTGTGGCCCGCGCGCGATGCTCAAGATAGCGGCCCACCAGCAGGAAAAAGGTCAGCGAAAGCGCCGCATCGAACCAAGTATGCGCCCCGGTGGCGGCGAAAGTCTCATAAAGCGAGGTCGCCGCCGCCAGCAGGATCGCCAGCGCAATCGGCACATCCATATTCATCCGCCCAGCCCGCAGGGCGACAGCGGCAGAGGCAAAGAACGGCACCGCGGAAAAGGCCAAGGCGGGCAGCGCGATGGTGGCGGAGACCCAATGAAACATCTCGCGTGTGATATCGCCCGCCCCGGACCAGACCGCGACGGAGACTGCCATCACATTCATCATGGCAAAGCCCGCCACGGCGGCGCGGGCCAGCAGACGGCGGCCCGTGTCATCCCCCGCAGGCCGCAGGGCGGTCGCGTCCAGCTCATGTGCCTCGAAGCCCGCGTCGTTCAACGCCTGAAGCGCGGCGCTGGCGTCATAGCCGGGGCTCAGCACGATCCGCACCCGTTTGGCCCCAAGGTTGACCCGCGCGGCTTTGACCGAGGGCAAGTGGGCCAAAACCCCCTCGACCCCCGCAATACAGGCCGCGCAGCGGATCTGCGGCAGGGCAAGATGGATGGCCTTGTCGTTCTCCGCGATGCGCTGCGCCGCGGCCTCAGCCGTGGGGGTGCCTGCGACACAGCCGGGACAGGCGGCGACGGTCATCGTGTCACCTGCAAGGGAATGCGGCGGCGAAAGAGCGTGCCATCCGCGGCGCGCATCTCGACCCGCAGGTTCCAGTTGCCGGGGCCTGCGGTGACCGGCGCAACCCACGCGCGGCGAGCCCAGGCGAAGTCGGGCGTCATGTCATCCGCCACGGTGGTCGCCCGGCCCAATGTCGCCGCGATGATCTCGGGCTGCACCACGCCATTGGCATCCTGCACCGCCAAGCGGAGCGTCTCCCCCGTCAACTCGGTCTGCACCGCCCAGCCGAGCGCTTCCTGCGCCGCGCGGTCGCTGTCGAAATTCTGCGAGGCGACGTAGCTCGATTCGGTTTCCTTGCCCGGGAAGGTGCGCACCGCATTGAAAGCGAGCGCGAGGTTCACCGCGATGATGATCGAAAACCCGCCCACGAAGATCGCCAGCACATGCCAGCCTGTCAGGGGGCGCCCCCGTTGCAATTGCGCTGCGGTCATTGGCTGTCCTTTCCATTGAAAATCGTGTCACCAAAGGCCCGCTCGCCCGAGCGGACGTCTTCGACCCAGAACCGCAGATCGCTGCGCGGCGCGATGGCGGCGTCATTCTGCGGCGGGGCGATGACATAGACCCGTTGCAGGCGGGTGGTGTCGGCGGGCACGGAGACCACCGAACCCGCCGCCCCCTCGACGCTGAGGTCCAAGCCACGGTCTCCGGCGAGAGACAGCCGGAAATCCCGTGCCTCCCCATGTTTGTTGCGCAGACGGATGTCATAGGCGTTGCGGATCGACCCGTCCGAGAGGGTGACGAAGGTCGGATTGCGCACCGGCGCCACGGTCATGTCGATCTCGGGCCGGATGAAGAGCGCCACGACAAGCGCCACACCGATGGCGGCCCAAGCGGCGGTATAGATTAAGGTACGCGGGCGGAAGACATGCTGCCAAAGCGGCTTGGGCTGCCAGGGCGGCGCAGTGGCCCCGGCGACATCGCCCGCGGGCGCCTCGGCAAGGCCCGCCACGGCGGCGCTTTCCTTGGGCGCGGTGGGCGGCTCATCATCCAGCGCGAGATAGTCGATCAGCCCGCGCGGGCGGCCAATCTTGGCCATCACATCGTCGCAGGCATCGATACAGAGCGCGCAGGTGATACATTCCATCTGCTGGCCTTCGCGGATGTCGATCCCCATCGGGCAAACCGCGACACAGGCGTTGCAATCAATGCAATCGCCCAAAACCTCGCCGTCCCGCGACTGGCGGTCGCCCGCGGTGTTTTTGTCGAGCGCCGCACCATAGCGGGCCACCGCATCGCCGCTGCCGATCGCCTCTGCCGCCGCTTTCTGGCGCTTCACCCCGCCCTTGCCGCGCGGCTCGCCCCGCCATTTGCGGTAGCCGACGGTCAGCGTGCCGGGGTCCATCATCGCGCCTTGGATGCGGGGCCAAGGGCACATGTAGATGCAGACCTGTTCGCGCATGAAACCGCCAAAGATGAAGGTCGTGGCCGTCAGCACGCCGATGGTGGCATAGGCCACGGGGGCGGCTTGCAGGGTCACGAGGTCGCGCGCCAGACTGGGCGCATCGGCAAAGTAAAAGACCCAAGCCCCGCCCGTCGCCACCGCGATCAACAGCCAGACCACCCATTTCGCCCCCCGCAGCCGTGCCTTGCGCAGGCTCCAGGGTGCGTTGTGCAGACGGATGCGCGCGTTGCGGTCGCCCTCGATCCAACGCTCCACGGTCATGAAGAGGTCAGACCAGACGGTCTGCGGGCAGGCATAGCCACACCAGACCCGCCCCAGAGCGGAGGTAAACAGGAACAGCCCCAACCCCGCCATGATCAGCAGCCCGGCCACGAAGTAGAATTCATGCGGCCAAATCTCGATCCAGAAGAAATGGAAGCGCCGGTTTGCGAGATCGACCAGAACCGCTTGGTCCGGCAGGTTCGGCCCCCGGTCCCAGCGGATCCAGGGGGTGATGTAATAGACCCCCAGCGTGAGGATCAGGATCACCCATTTTAACCGACGAAAGAACCCACTGACCCGGCGGGGAAAGATCGGCTCGCGGGCGGCGAAAAGCGGGGGGGCGGCGTTGGACATGGGCAGTAGGCTCCGGTGTTACGTCTTGCGGCCTACACCCCTAGGGCGCAGGCCGCTTTGATCTGCATCAATCCGCAGATTATTTGTCGTACCGGTTTAGTCGGCAGCGGCACCCTCGGCATCGACTGCAGCCTCGCCGCCGCCCAGTCCGTGGACATAGGCGGTCACGGCACGCACTTCGGCCTCGCCCAGACGGGCCTGCCACGGCGGCATCACCCCCATACGCGGCGCTTTGAGCTGCCGCAGGATCGCCTCATGGCTGCCGCCGCGCAGCCAGATCGCATCGGCAAGGTTCGGCGCGCCCAACTCACGGTCACCAAGGCCACGCTCCCCATGGCAGGCGCTACAGTTGTCGACATAGACCTCTGCCCCCGCCTGCGCCGCGCCCGCGTCATGCTCAAGCCCCGAAAGGCTGCGCACGAAATGCACGGTGGCGTCGAGCTCGGCCTCCTCCATCCAATCGAACGGCGGCATCTCCGAGAAACGCGCGTCGGGGTCATCCTCGTTGCGGATGCCGTGGCGCACGGTATAGGCGATCTCCTCCATCGTGCCGCCCCAGAGCCAATCGTCATCCAGAAGGTTGGGATAGCCCGAGGCCACCACACCCCCTGCCCCCGCGCCGTGGCATTGCGAGCAATTTGCCGCAAAGACCGAGCGCCCGGCCTGTGTCGCGAAACGGTGCAGCTCTTCGTTGTCCTTGAGCACCCCCAGATCGACGGTGACGAGGCTTTCGGTCAGATCGGCATTCGACAGGTCCACACGCGCAATCTCGGCAGCGACCTCGCCCCGGGTGGAATAGCCCAGCAGCCCCGCCGTCGCGCCTGAGACCATCGGCCAGGCGGGATAGAGAATGGTATAGATCACGCCCCAGACGACGGTGGCATAGAAGGTCCAGAGCCACCAGCGCGGCAGCGGCGTGTTCAGCTCTTCGATCCCGTCCCAACTGTGGCCTGTGGTCTCGGTCCCGGTGGCGGGGTCGATCTTGGGTTTATCGGTCATGTGCGGGCTCCGTCGTTGCGGGCTTGATCGGGGTCGTCGTTGCGAAACGGGACGGCGGCGGCATCGTCGTGCAGGGCGCGCGAGCCGGGGCGAAAGGCCCAAGCAATGACGCCCAGAAAGATCAGCGTCAGGATCAACAGCGCCCAGCTATCCGCCAGTTCACGCAGGAAAGAATAGGTGTCCATTGCGGGCTCCTCAGCGGCTGGCATCAGGCACGAAGGTCGAGAAATCGACCAGCGTTCCGAGCATTTGCAAATAGGCGATCAGGGCATCCATCTCGCTCACCCCAGGCTGGCCGTCGAAGTTGCGCACCTGCGCGCCGGGGTAGCGGTCCAGCAGCTCGTCGTAATCGCCGAAAGGGTCGACCTGCACCCGGAAATCGCCACGGACATTCGCGATCATCTCATCGCTATAGGGCACGCCGACCGTGCGGTGGGTGGCCACCAGATCGGTCACATCCTCAGGCTCAAGCTTGGCCTCCATCAGGAAAGCGTATTTCGGCATGACGCTTTCCGGCACCACCGATTGCGGGTCCATCAGGTGATCGACATGCCACTCGTCCGAATAGCGCCCGCCCACGCGTGCCAAATCCGGCCCGGTGCGTTTGGAGCCCCATTGAAACGGATGGTCGTACATGGATTCGGCGGCAAGGCTGTAATGGCCGTAACGCTCCGTCTCATCGCGCATCGGGCGGATCATCTGGCTGTGGCAGACATAGCAGCCCTCGCGCACATAGATCTCGCGCCCGGCCAGTTCCAGCGGCGAATAGGGGCGCATGCCCTCGACCTCTTCGATCGTATTCTCCAGCCAAAAGAGCGGCGCGATTTCGACGATCCCACCGATGCTCACCACCCCGAGCGAGGCGATCAGCAGTAGCGTCGCATTGCGTTCAAACCGCTGGTGAAAAGTGATCGCCTCCGTCTCGGGCGGCAGCTCGTTGGGGATTTTGCCCGTCTTCAAGCCTCCGCTGGCGGTGACCACCTTCGGGTCGTCAGCGGGGTCATAGTTGGGGCTGTGGGGGTTCTTGGCCATTGATCTTACTCCGCTGGCAGGGCGACGGTGACGGGGCGGGCCTGCGGGGCGCGGATGGTCATCCACATGTTCCAGACCATCACCGCACCCCCCGCGAGGTAGAGCACCCCGCCCAGACCACGGACCACATACATCAGGAATTTCGCTTCGACGGTGTCGGCAAAGCTGTTGACGAGGAAGCCATTGGCGTCGACCTCGCGCCACATCAGCCCCTCCATGATGCCCGAGACCCACATCGACGCGGCGTAGAGCACGATCCCGAGGGTCGCGAGCCAGAAATGCAGGTTGATCGCCGACAGCGAATGCATCTGCGCCCGGCCCCAGAGCCGCGGGGTCAGGAAGTAGAGCGCGCCGAATGTGATCAGCCCGTTCCAGCCAAGCGCGCCGGAATGCACATGGCCGATGGTCCAGTCGGTGTAGTGGCTGAGGCTGTTCACCGCGCGGATCGACATCATCGGCCCCTCAAAGGTCGACATGCCGTAGAAGGCGAGCGAGGCCACGAACATGCGGATGATCGGATCGGTGCGGATCTTGTCCCACGCGCCTTCGAGCGTCATCAGCCCGTTGATCATGCCACCCCATGAGGGCATCCACAGGATGATCGAAAACACCATCCCCAGCGTCGCCGCCCAATCGGGCAAGGCAGTGTAGTGCAGATGGTGCGGACCGGCCCAGATGTAGAGGAAGATCAGCGCCCAGAAGTGGATGATGGACAGTTTGTAACTATAGACCGGGCGGCCCGCCTGTTTCGGCACGAAGTAATACATCATACCCAGGAACCCGGCGGTCAGGAAAAAGCCCACGGCGTTGTGGCCGTACCACCACTGCGTCATCGCATCCTGCACGCCCGCGAAGACCTGCACCGACTTCGAGCCCCAGATCGACACCGGAATGGCGAGGTTATTGACCACATGCAGCATGGCGACGGTGATGATGAAGGCCAGAAAGAACCAGTTGGCGACATAGATATGCCGCTCGCGCCGCTTCAGGATCGTGCCGAAGAAGACGGCGAGGTAGACCAGCCAGACGATGGTGAGCCAGATGTCCACGTACCATTCCGGCTCGGCATATTCCTTGGATTGGGTCGCGCCCAGCAGATAGCCCGTGGCCGCCAGAACGATGAAAAGCTGATAGCCCCAAAAGACGAACCAAGCCGCGTTCCCACCCCAGAGCCGTGCCGAAGAGGTGCGCTGCACGATGTAGAAAGACGTGGCGATCAGCGCGTTGCCGCCAAAGGCGAAGATCACCGCGCTGGTGTGCAGCGGACGCAGGCGGCCAAAGTTGCCATAGGGCTGCGCCCAGTCGATGTTCAGCGCGGGAAAGGCCAGTTGGAAGGCGATGAAGGTGCCGACCAAAAACCCCACCACGCCCCAAAAGGCGGTGGCGATGACGCCATAGCGAATGGGGCCATCCATATAGCCCTGCGGCGCCACAGCTGCGACAGGCACCGCGCCGTCAACAGGCATCCGGCGCAATTGCCAGAAAAACAACCCTGCGGCCACCAACATGACCAGCAGGGCGTGAACCATATAAGCCGGATCGCGCGCCCAATCCGCCCCGAGTGCTGCAAAGAACACTATAAGCGCAAGCACGATCAACTTGAGCGTATCGAACATATTCCGAATCCCTTCATCTTTGGGAGACGGATCGCATGGGCCCCAAACCGCCGCTTTGATCTATGTCAAAACCGGGCGGATAAGCCTGCGAAGGGATCGTTTTTCTTAAGGCGACGGCCTAGCTCTTGGCCCGCGCCCCGCTGGGGTCATACATCGGTTTCAGACTGGCCTCGGCCTTGATCCGGCGGCCTGCCACGTCGATCTCATAGGTCGAGGCCAGCAGATCGGCGGGGCTTTCGCCCGCGCAGGGCACATAGCCCAGCCCGACTGCTCCGCCCAAGTGATGGCCATAGTTGCCGGAGGTGAGATAGCCCACGATCGCCCCCTCCCGCAGGATCGGTTCGGCGTGGTAGAGCAATGGCTCGGGGTCTGTCAGGCGGAATTGCAGGATCCGCAGCTTCAGCCCCTCCTCCTTTTTGCGCAGCACCGCGTCGCGGCCAATGAAATCGGGCTTGTCGGTCTTCACCGCAAAGCCCAAGCCCGCCTCCAGCACATGATCCTCGCAGGTTATGTCATGGCCGAAGTGGCGAAAGCCCTTTTCAATCCGGCAACTGTCCATCGCGTGCAGGCCGCAAAGCTTCAGGCCAAAGGCCGCGCCCGCCTCGATCAGCACCTCAAACACATGGCCCGCCATCTCGGCGCTGACGTAAAGCTCCCAGCCCAACTCGCCCACATAGGACACCCGATGCGCCCGGGCGAGGCCCATGCCGATCTCGATTTCGCGCGCCATGCCAAAGGGGTGCGTCTCATTCGAGAAGTCATTGGGGGAGACCGCCTGCAACACGTCCCGCGCCTTCGGCCCCATAATCGCGAGCACCGCCTCACCCGCCGTCACATCGGTGATCACCACCATCCGGTCGCCAGCATGGCGGCGCAGCCATGTCTCATCCGCCAGCCGCGTCGCTGCCGGAGTGACGACAAGATAGGCGGTCTCGCTCAGCCGGGTTACGGTGACATCCGCCTCGATCCCGCCGCGAGGGTTGAGGAACTGAGTGTAGACGATCTTGCCCACCGGCACCGCCATCTGCGCGCCGCAGACGTGGTTCATGAAAGCTTCGGCCTCTGGCCCCTCGACGCGGATTTTGCCGAAAGACGACATATCGTAAAGCCCCACGCCCGCGCGGATGGCGGCATGTTCGGCGGCTTGATTGTCGAACCAATTCTGCCGGCCCCAAGCATAGCGATATTCGCGCGGCTGCCCGGGATCAGCGAACCAATTGGCCCGTTCCCAGCCTGCGAATTCGCCCATGACCGCGCCATGCTCCAGCAGATGCGCATGGAGCGGGCTGCGCCGGATGCCCCGCGCGGTGGCCTTTTGGCGGTAGGGGAAGTGATCGGCATAGAGCAGCCCCAGCGTTTCGGTCGACCGTTCCGCCAGATAGGTCTTGTTGCCCTGAAAGGGCTGCATCCGCGCAATGTCCACGTCACCCAGATCAAAGGGCCTCTGCCCTTCCTCCATCCACTGCGCCAGCGCCATGCCCGCCCCGCCTGCCGATTGGATGCCGATGGAGTTGAACCCTGCGGCGACCCAGACATTGTCCATCTCGGGCGCTTGACCGAGGTGATAGGCATCGTCGGGGGTGAAACTTTCGGGGCCGTTGAAAAAGGTATGGATCCCCGCCTCCGCGAGCAGCGGCAGCCGCTTGACCGCCATCTCGAGGATCGGCTCGAAATGGTCGAAATCATCGGGCAATTGATCGAACTCGAAACTCTCGGGGATGCCGTCCAGCGCCCAAGGTTTGGCCACGGGTTCGAAGGCGCCGAGCAGGATCTTCCCCGCATCCTCTTTGTAATAGGCGTATTCATCGGGGATGCGCAGCACCGGCAATTCGCGCAAGCCCGGCACGGCCTCGGTGACGATATAGAAATGCTCACAGGCTTGCAGCGGCACGTTGCAGCCCAGCATCCGGCCCACGTCCTGCCCCCACATGCCCGCGCAATTGATGACATGTTCGGCCTCGATCCGGCCCGTGCTGCCATCCTCCCCGGCCCAGTCCACCGCCGTGATCCGACGCCCCGCGCGGGTGACCCCCGTCGCCTTGACCCGCTCGGCCACCACCGCGCCACGCGCCCGGGCGCCCTTGGCCAAGGCCAGCGCGATATTGGCCGGATCGCCCTGCCCGTCTTTCGGCAAATAGACCGCGCCGGTCATGCCCTCGGTCTTCACATGGGGGTATTTCGCGCGGACCTCTTCAGGGGTGATCTCTTCGACCTCGACGCCAAAAGCGCGGGCCATGGCGGCCTGCCGCAGGATCTCCTCGCGCCGCGCAAGCGTCAGGGCGGCGGTGATCGAGCCCACGCGCTTGAACCCGGTGGCGACCCCGGTTTCCCCCTCCAACGCACCGTAGAGTTCTTGCGAGTATTTCGCCAGCCGCGTCATGTTCTGCGTCGCCCGCAACTGCGCGATCAGCCCCGCCGCGTGCCATGTGGTGCCCGAGGTCAGTTGTTTGCGCTCCAGCAGAACCACATCGGTCCAGCCCAGTTTCGTCAGATGATAGGCGACCGAACAGCCGATCACGCCACCGCCGATGATCACCGCGCGGGCCTTGGAAGGCAGCTGTCCCATCTCAAACCTCCTGCGCGCGGATGCGTGCGTTTTCGCGGTCCCAAAGCGGGGTGTCGGGCTGCACCGTGGCACGGTAGCTCTGACCATAGATTTCGACCGTAAGTTCGGTACCCGGCACGGCAGCCTCGGCCCGCACGACGCCGAGCGCGATGGAGGCATCAACCCGGTAGCCATAGCCGCCGCTGGTCACCTCACCCACGGCATCTCCGTTCAGGCGCAGCGTGGCCATCGGCGGCGCATCTTGCGGGTTACCTCCGACCACCAACGTCACGAAGCGGCGCTGCGGCCCTGCGTCCCGTTCGGCGATCAGCGCCTCCTTTCCTGGAAATGCCTCCGGCTTGTCGAGACGCAGGAAACGGTCCAACCCGGCCTCCAGCAAGGTATACTCCTGCGACAGATCGCCCTTCCACGTCCGGTAGCCTTTTTCCAGCCGCATGGAATTGAGCGCGAACATCCCAAAGGGCGTGGCCCCGCCCGCGATGACCGCATCATAGATCGCCGGCATGTCTTCGGGGGCCGCGTGGATTTCCCAGCCCAACTCGCCCGCGAAACAGACCCGGGCGAGCAGCGCTGGCTTGCCCTTTACCGACGCCTCTTGATGGCTGAGCCACGGCAGCGCCAGATCGGCCTCCGGGGCCAGCGGCGCCAGCAGGGCGCGGGATTTCGGGCCGCATAGGATCAGGGTCGAGACGGCATCGGTTCGATCCGTCAGGCTGATCGCCCCGTCTTGGGGCAACGCGTCGCGCAGCAATTCATAGTCATGCCATTGCGCGGGAGCGGCGGTGATCAGGGTGAAGTCATCCTCTGCATGGCGCAGGATCGACATCTCGGTCAGCACCCGGCCCCGGCTGTCGGGGAAATAGCCCAGCGTCATCCGCCCGACCTTGGGAAGCGCGCCCGCGATCCGCCCCCGCAGCCATTCCGCGGCCCTCGGCCCCGCAAGCGCGAAACGCGAGAACCCCGGCAGATCGAGCACGCCCACATGGTCGCGCACCGCCGCGACCTCCTCACGAACCCGCGCCGCCCACGGGCCATCCCGGTCCCATGTCTGGGTCGCGGCCTCGGCGGTGTCATCACCGGGTTTGGCAAACCAATTCGCCCGCTCCCACCCGTTGTAGGCCCCCATCTGACCGCCCGCGTCGCACAGCCGGTCGTGCAGCGGCGACAGCTTCTTGTCGCGCCCGGCGGGCCATGCGTAATGCGGGAAATGCATCGCATATTCATGGCCATAGGTCTCAAGCGCCTTGGCGAGGGTAAAGTCGTGATCGGCATAGGCGGTGTAGCGGCGCGGGTCGACATCCCACATGTCCCACTCCGTTTCGCCTTGCGTGATCCATTCGGCCATCACTTTGCCCGCACCGCCCCCCTGCGCGATCCCGAAGGTAAAACTATGCGCCTCAAAGGCGTTCGGGACGCCCGGCATCGGGCCGAGCATCGGCAGGCCATCGGGCGCATAGGGGATCGGCCCGTTGATGACCCGTCCGACGCCGCTTTGGCCCAAGAGCGGCATCCGCCCCATCGCGTCTTCGATATACCATTCCAACCGGTCCAGATCGTCGGGGTAGAGCTGAAAGCTGAAATCTTCGGGCATCGGATCCTCGGGGGTGATCCAATGCGCTTTGCAGTTGCGCTCATAGGGGCCAAGGTTCAGACCGTTCTTGTCCTGCCGCAAGTAATAGGAGCTGTCCACATCGCGGACCATCGGCATCTTATGGCCCTTCTCGGCGGTCCAAGCGGCGAGTTCGGGGATGTCTTCGGTCAGGAAATACTGATGGCTCATCACCACCGCAGGCACGCGGCGGCCCCCATGGGGGCGGAACCATTCGCCGACCCGCTGCGCGTAATAGCCGGCAGCGTTGACCACCTTCTCGCAGCGGATATCGCCCTTTTCGGTATGGACGATCCATTCGCCCCCATCGCGATCTATGCCGGTGGCGGGGGTAAAGCGGTGAATTTGCCCCCCTGCCTCTCGCGCGCCTTTGGCAAGGGCTTGGGTCAGCTGCGCCGGGTCGATGTCCCCATCCAAGGGATCCCACAGCCCGCCAGCTAGGTCGTGCAACTCTATGAAAGGGTTGTGTTCCTTCAATTCGGCGGGGGTGCACATCTCCATCCCCAGCCCCTGCGCGCGGGCCATGGAGGCGACATGTTCAAACTCCTGCATCCGCTCCCGACTATGCGCGAGCCGCAGCGCGCCGGTGACATGATAATTGATCGGATAGCCCACCGCCTCACCCAAACCGCGGTACATCTCAAGCCCGTAGCGCTGCATGTTCATCACCGCCCATGAGTTCGAGAAATTCGGACAGTTGCCCGCCGCATGCCAAGTGGAGCCTGCGGTGAGTTCGTTCTTTTCCAGCAGAACGCAATCGGTCCACCCCGCGCGGGCGAGGTGATAGAGGGTCGAGACCCCAACCACGCCGCCGCCGATGATCACCACCCGTGCCGTTGTCGGAAAATCAGCCACATGCACCTCCTATCGCCATGCACTCACAAAGGGCCTGCCAGAGGCGCCCCCGGTCAGTTGCAGTTCTTTTAAATTGATGAAAACCCGGTTCAGTAAACCGGCGGAGAGATCACCCAGACCACCACGGCGGGCGTGTCGTGCGGGTTGTCCCAAGTGTAATATTCGCCGCGAATGCGAAAGCTGTCGCCGGGGCCAACGGTAAAGCGGCGGTCGGCAATCGTGAGGTTCAACCGGCCCGAGATGACGAAGCCGACCTCTTGCGTCTCCCGCTTCACCGGCGCTTCCAGCCCCGAATAGGCCGCAAAGGTCGAATGGATCACTTCGAAACTGTCGGTCAGATCGGGCGAAAGCAGTTCTTCCGTCAGCCCGTTGGCGGCACTGCCCATGGCCCGCCGCGCCCCGGCCCGCACGACATAGCCGCGCTCTTCGGAGGTCACTGTCGCCTCGCCGAAAAGCAGGGAAATCGGCACGTCCAAAATCTCGGCCATGCGCCGCAGATCGGCGATGGAGGGGGTCGAGATATCGCGTTCGACCTGACTGACCCAGCCAACCGAACGGTCCAACGCCTCGGCCATATCCGCAAGCGTCAGTTTCCGCCCCTTGCGGATCGCGCGCAAATCCGCACCGAGTGAGCGTGGGCCCGTGCCCCCGGCCCCGTACGACTTCGCTCGGGTCATGTGAAAATTCTCTCCATTTTTTCACTGTGGCGCGGAATTCGGCGTCTGGCAAGTGTTTCTCCTTGAAAACGAAGGGTGACGGGCGGGGTTAAGACCGCCCTTTCCAAGGCACCAGCAACCGCTCAGCCTTGCGCATCAGCATGTCGATACCGAACCCGATGATGCCGATCAGGATGATCCCCATAAGCACGATGTCGGTCAGCTGGAATTTGGAGGCGACCATGATCATCATCCCCGCCCCCTTCTCTGCCGCGACCAGTTCGGCGGCGACCACCGTGCCCCAACAGACCCCCATCGCCACCCGCGCGCCGGTGAAAATCTCGGGCAGCGAGTTTGGCACGATGACATGGCGCATGATCTGCGCCTTGGAGGCGCCCAGCGAATAAGCCGCATGGACCTTGGTGATATTCACCCCCGACACGCCCGAACGCGCCGCGATGGCCATGATCCACAGCGCCGCGAGGAACAGCAGGATGATCTTGCCCACCTCCCCGATCCCCGCCCAGATGATCACCAGCGGGATCAGCGCGAGCGGCGGCACCGGGCGCATGAATTCGACAATCGGATCGAACCAACCCCGAAACCAGCCCGACAGCCCCATGGCATAGCCCAGCGGAATGCCCACCAGCGCCCCAAGAGCGAACCCCACCACCACGCGAAACAGCGAATAGCCCAGATGCTCCCACAGGGTGCTGTCGCGGTAGCCTTGGCTTGAGATTTCAGCAAGGCGGGAGACCACGGCTTCGGGGGGCGGCAGCCAGATCGGTTCCATCTGCCAGCCCTTGGCGGGCTCGAAATTCAGCGTGCCCTTGGGCGACATGCCCACACGGCCAAACTCGGTCTGCACCTCGCCACCGGGCGCGATCTTCTGCCCGTTCACGGCAACAACCCGGTGCCCGAGATCGCGGCCCTTCTCGTCATTCTTATCAACACGCAACAGCCCCGAGCGCCAAGCGCCGATGGTGAAAGCGTCATTCTTGGCCCAGCCTTCGCCGGGATCGAGCTGCGGCGTCTCGGCGTCTTCGCCCACCGGATGCACCAGCACCGTGATCGTACCATCATCGCGGGAGCCGTCATCGGCCTCAGCAGTATAGGTCAGCTCAGCCAGCCCCTCGAACGGGCCGGGCGCATGTAAAAATCGGGGCAGCAGGGACGAGCCGGTGAACGCGCCCCACAGCAAGAAGATCGTCAGGATCGAAATTACGCTGGCGGTGCGGTTCGACGTCACCGCGCTTTCGTCGCCAAAGGTTACCGTTTTACGCGCCGCAAAGCCGCTGGCTGTCTGATCGACCACCAAACGGACAAGGAAAAAGGAAAGCGCGAAGATGACGATATAAATAAGCAGGATCAACATCATGCCTCCTCCGTCCGGCCCATGATCTCTTCCTCCATGTCCCAGATCATGCCGAGGATTTCCTCGCGCCTTTCGGCGAATTCCGGGTGTTTCTTGACCTCACGCAGGTCTTGCCCCACGCCCAGATCGGCAAAGGGCAGACGGTATTCGCGGTGAATGCGCCCCGGGCGCGGCGCCATGACCAAAAGCCGCTCGCCGAGCAGCAGCGCCTCTTCGACGGAATGGGTGATCAAGATGATGGTCTTGCCTGTCTCTTTCCACAGTTTCAGCACGAGGCTTTGCATCTTTTCGCGGGTCAGCGCATCCAGCGCGCCCAAGGGTTCGTCCATCAAGATCACATCGGGGTCATTCGCCAGACAGCGCGCCAGCGCCACCCGCTGCTGCATCCCGCCCGAGAGCTCATAGATCGCCTTTTCCTTGAAATCGCCCAGCCCGACGATATCAAGCAGATGGTCAACCTCGGCCCCGTATTGCTTTTCGCTCTGCCCTTTCATGCGCGGACCAAAGCTCACGTTTTCACGCACCGACATCCACTCAAAGAGCGCGCCCTGTTGAAAGACCATGCCACGCTCGGCATCCGGCCCCGTGACACGATGGCCGTTCATCACGATCTCGCCCGAACTCGGGGCAAGGAAACCCGCCACGATATTGAGCAACGTCGTCTTGCCACAGCCCGAGGGGCCAAGGACCGACATCAATTCCCCCTCCGCAAGGTCAAGCGATACGTCCTCAAGCGCCTGCACATGACTGCCATTGGGCAGATCAAACCGCATCGACAGGTTTTCGATTTTCAATCCCGACATGCCGCCCCGCTGCTTATTCGTTTATCGGCGCGCCCCATCTGCCCTGTCCCTCGCAATCAGGCACCGGGCTGCAACGGGGCGGCCTATTTTTGCGCCGCTTGGGTTACATATCGCTCGCCGCTTGCAGCGGGCCGGTGTTCACCGCGTCTTCATAGCTGTCGAGCGCACTGTCGATCGCGCCTGCTTCGACAAAGACATCGGCCACGCCTTTCATGAACTCCTGCGCGCCCCCGCCGAGCCATTTCTCACCCATCTGCTCATCGACCGAAGGGAAGGAGAAGGTCGCGATGGTTTCCATCGTGGCGTCTTCGTCCATACCGGCGTCCTTGGCGATGACAGGCAGCATCTTGCCGCGGTTGGCCTCATCCGCCCACATCGCGTTTGCCTCAGCCGTCACGCTGAGAAAGGCGGCGACCGTGTCAGAGTTCTCGGCCACCCAGGAGGCCGGGCCGGAGGTCACGTCGAAGACAAGAATGCCCAACTCTTCCTTCTCCGCGCCGGTCAGAAGGATATTGCCATGTTCCATCATCCGGCGCAGCGACCCACCCCAGCCGCAGGCCATATCGACCGATCCCTGTGCGATGGCCGCGGCCCCATCTGGCGGCGCCATATCCACCACGTCGAGCGATCCTACATCGACGTCGAAGTGGTTCATTTGTTTGAGAAAACCGTAATGCGCAGCCGTACCGAGCGGCACCGCGACCTTCTTGCCCGTCAGTTCCTCGGCAGAGGATTTGTCGATCTCCAGCGCCTCGCGCACGACGCAATTGTCATTCTCGGAATAGCTGACCGCGACATCGAGAATTTGCAGGTCTTGCCCCGCCGAAGTGGCGACCACGAAGGGCGGCACGCCTTGGCTCAGCGACAACTGCACATCCCCCGAGGCCATCGCCGCCGACATGGCGGTACCGGAATCGAAGCTCACCCAATTCACCGTCGTGCCGAGCGCTTCGTCATACATCCCCTCCGCCTTGGCGTATTGGAACGGCATCGGCCATTCGAGGAAATACCCAACGGTCAGATCCTGCGCGGCGGATTGGCTGACCCCCAGCACAAGCAGGCTGGCGGCGGTGCCCATCAGTTTCACGGTCTTCATGATAGTCTCCCTTGGTTTGTTATGGTCGCGTCTTGCAGTCGAACTCCCGTTCACATGGATCGCGACCATCGGCCCTGTCAGACATCAGGAAGGGCAAGCCCCGGGTCATGTGAAAAAATCCCTCACGATTTCACGATACGGGCGGAATTGAACTTTTCAACAATTTTCTCACGCCGCAGCGCAACATAATTTCAATGTTAAGAAATGTGCGTAGAGATGTGCCAGAACGCGCGTTGTCTGCGAGAATTACGCGGAATTTCTAAACAGAAATTTAATGGTTTTAGCTGACCGTCAGCCTCGACCCAATGATTAGGGGAGTTTTAACCAGTCGGAATGCCCCGGCACGGTCTGGGGCGCTCTTGACCCGCGCGGGCGCGGGTCAAGTCTATCAATACGCTTCTATAACAAGCGCTTACCAGGAGGTGATGACCGTGCCCTGATAGCTTTCATCGATGAAGGTTTTGATCTCATCAGAGTGATAGGCCTTGAGCAATGTCTCAACCCATGCCGCGTCCTCGTCGCCCTTGCGGACGGCGATGACGTTCACATAGGGGTTTTCGGCGCTTTCCATCGCGATGGAATCTTCCTTGGGGCTTAGGCCCGAAGCAATCGCGTAGTTTGTGTTGATCAAAGCCGCATCCAGATCGGCCAGCGAACGCGGCAGTTGCGCGGCGTCGAGTTCTTTGAAGGACAGATCTTTGGGGTTTTCGGTGATGTCGAGGACGGTCGGCACCAGACCTGCGGCCTCATCGACCTTGATCAAACCGAGTTCTTGCAGAACCAACAACGCGCGGCCACCGTTCGTGGGATCGTTCGGAATGCCGAATGTTGAGCCTCCTTCGAGATCGGCAAGATCGGTGATCTTGTCGGAATAGACGCCCATCGGGGTGGTGATCGTGTTGCCGACCACGCTGAGTTCAAAGCCGCGGTCTTTCATCTGCGCTTCGAGGTAGGGCACGTGCTGGAAAGAGTTCGCCTGAATGTCGCCATCGGCGAGCGCTTGGTTCGGCACCACATAGTCAGAGAATTCGACCACATCAATTTCAAGGCCCATAGGCTCCGCGATGCGGGCGACTTCTTCCATGATTTCGGCGTGTTCGCCGGGGGAAACGCCGACCTTGATTTCCTCGGCGGCAAGGCCAGTGGCAATCAGCGCCAGAACGGAGGTGAGTGTTGTAAGACGAAGCATAGTAGTCTCCTTAGATTGAGAGAACGGATGTAAGGCGCGGCCTATTGACCGCCACTTTTGGTGGCCCGTTTATCCACGGCGCTGGCGATACGCTCGCCAATGGACTGCACAAGCTGCACCAGAACGATGAGGATGATCACGACAATCGCCATGACGTCGGGCATAAACCGCTGATATCCATAGCGGATACCCAGATCGCCCAGACCTTCGCCGCCCACGGCGCCGACCATGGCGGAGTAACCGATGAGGCTCACGATGGCGAGGGTCAGGCCCAGTGTGATGCCGGGCAGCGCCTCGGGCAGCAGCACCTTGCGGATGATTTGCAGCGGTGTCGCACCCATGGCGCGCGCGGCTTCGATCAGGCCGGAATCGATCTCGCGGATAGCGTTTTCCACCAGCCGGGCGATGAAGGGCACCGTGGCAATTGTCAGCGGCACGATCGCCGCCGTGGTGCCAATGGAGGTGCCGGCGATCATGCGGGTGAAGGGAATGATGGCCACGACCAGAATGATGAACGGCACAGAGCGCGTGGCGTTCACCACCAGCCCGAGCACCTTGTTCACCCATGGCGACGACAGCAGTTCCCCACGTTGCGATGTGGCCAGAAACAGCCCCAGCGGCAGGCCGAAGAGCGTGCCGAGGATGGCCGAAATCGCCACCATATAAAGCGTTTGACCGGTGGCTTCGATCAATAGGTTAATCAGGTTAGCCGACATAGCCCAGCACCTCCGTCAGAAGCCCGTGTTGTTCCAAAAAGGCCCGCGCTTGGGCGGCCTGTGCCACGGGCATCGACACCAGCAGGTTGCCGAAGGGCCGCGTGCCGATCTCTTCCACCGCACCGGCAAGGATATTGACCGGAATGCCCATTTCTTGCGTCAATCGCGCCAGCATCGGATCGGTGGCATGGGTACCCGCAAATGTGACGCGGATGACCTCTTCGCCCCCTGCCGCGGGCGGGGTTTGGGTCAGGCGGTCTTTGACGAAGGCAGGCAGGGTGACGCCCGTCACGCCCGACAGGAAGGACCGCGTCGTCGCATGTTGCGACGCGGTGAAGATGTCATAGGTCTCCCCATGCTCCACGATGCGGCCCGCGTCGATCACCGCCACATGGCTCGCGATGTCGCGCACCACGGCCATCTCATGGGTGATCAGCAGGATCGTCAGCCCCAGATCGCGGTTAATATCTTTCAAGAGCGCCAGAACAGTTTGCGTGGTTTCGGGGTCGAGCGCCGATGTCGCCTCATCCGAAAGCAGCACCTTCGGCCCGGTGGCCAAGGCCCGCGCGATGCCGATACGCTGTTTCTGCCCGCCCGAAAGCTCCGCCGGATAGCGCCCCGCCTGCGCGCTCAGACCGACACGGTCGATCAGGTCGGCCACGCGCGGCTTGATCTGCGCGCTCGGCATTCCCGCCACTTCGAGCGGCAGGGCGATATTGCCCGCCACGGTGCGTGAAGACAGCAGGTTAAAGTGTTGAAAAATCATGCCAACGTCACGACGGATCGCGCGCAGCTTGCCGCCCTTGGCGCTGCCTACATCCTCACCCCCGACCAGCACTTTGCCGGTCGTCGGACGCTCCAACCCGTTGACCATCCGCAACAGGGTCGACTTGCCCGCCCCTGAACGCCCGATGATCCCGGTGATGGAGCCGGGCGCCACGTCAAGGGAAATCCCTTCGAGCGCGTTCACGGTCGCACCGCCCGCTTTGGTAAAGGCCTTGCCGACCTTGTCAAAGGCGATCGAGGCGCCTTCTGTCGTGATATCAGTCATTTTCCGTCCGGATCGGGGTGGGTTTCGAGTGGTGCCCCCGTAGATAGAACCCCTGCGGGCGATGCAAGGCATGATCATGCATAGCTGCCTTGTTTCTCGGGCCTATCTCTCGCCGCCGCATTCGCCCCTTGTGCCGCAAACCGATGGGGATGATTATATTCACGAATCGGAATGAATGATGGGAGGAGATCGGATGAAGATTAACAGACGGATGGTGCTGGCCGGAATGGGGGCGGCCGCCCTCGCCCAAACGCCGCTGCGCGCTTTCGCGATGACCTCGGCCCAGATCGGCGGCTATGAGTTCATCAGCGTAAGCGACGGCAATCTGGTGCTGCCGCGCAGCTTTTTCTTCGAAGGTTTGCCGCAAGACGCACTGGCGGAGGCCTTGGCACCCTTTGACCTGCCCCAAGACCAGTTGGAACCACCTTGCAACCTCACGCTTTTGCGCAATGACGAGCGTGTGATCCTCTTTGACGCGGGCGCGGGCCCTGCCTTTATGCCCTCCGCCGGGGCACTGCTCGACAGCCTTGATGCCGCAGGCGTCGCGCCGGAGGCGGTGACCGATGTGGTCTTTACCCATGGCCACCCCGACCACCTGTGGGGCGTGCTGGACGATTTCGACGATCTGGTTTTTCCCAATGCGCGCTACCATATGGGCCAAGTTGAATGGAACTATTGGCGCGATCCGGCGACGGTGGACCGGATTGGTGCGGCCCGCGCCGCCTTTGCCGTGGGGGCCGCGCGGCGGTTGGCGGCGATTGAGGATCGGCTGAGCCATTTCGCCGACGGGGACGAAGTGCTGCCCGGGATCACGGCGCAGGCCAGTTTCGGCCATACGCCCGGGCATATGTCCTTCCTTCTCGGCACGGGCGGTGATGCGCTGTTGATCGGCGGCGATGCCATTGGCAACCACCATCTTGCCTTTGCCCGTCCGGGCTGGGCCAGCGGATCGGACCAAGACCCCGAGAAAGGCGCGAGGACCCGGCAGCGCTTGTTGGATCGGTTGGCGCAGGAGCAAATCTGGCTGATGGGCTTTCACCTGCCGCAGGGCGGATTGGGCCGTGTCGAACGCCGTGGCGAGGGCTATCGTTTTCTGGGGGCCGCACAATGAAGCACCTGATTTACGCCGCCGCCCTTCTGCTCGGCTCGCACGTCATGGCCAGCGAGGATATCGCCGATAAATACCCCGGCTCCCTGCTCTACGACAAACCCTATGAAGTCATTCCCGGCGTCTTTTCAGCCATCGGTGCGACGGCCCCGCCCAGTTATGAAAACGCGGGCCATAACAATAACCTGAGCTTTATCGTGACCGGCGAAGGCGTTGTCGTAATCAACGGCGGCGCGGCCTACGGGCTGGCCGCGGCGCTACATGAAGAGATCAAGGCCGTGACCGACGAGCCGGTGAAATTGGTCTTTAACGAGAACGGTCAGGGCCACGCGGTTCTGGGCAACGGTTACTGGGCTGAGCAAGGCGTGCCGATCGTCGCGCATGCAGACGCCGCGCATGAGGTGGAGCGCTTTGGCGGCAGCATTCTGGAGGCCATGCAGCGCTACAACCGCGACCGGGCCGAGGGGACGGAGGTGCAGCTGCCAACCGAGACCTTCGAGGATGAATATATCGTCGAGAAGGGCGATTTCCGCATCGAGGCCCGCCACCTCGGCCCGGCCCATAGCCCCGGCGATATCGTGATCTGGCTGCCGAAGCAGAGCCTCGTGATCTCGGGCGACATGGCCTTTCATGAGCGCATGCTGCCGATCTTTCCCGACACGATGACCGCCGAATGGATCGAGACTTGGGAAACCGCATTTGAGCCGCTTGGGGCGCGTTATGTGATCCCCGGTCACGGGCATCCGACCAATATGGCGCAGGTCCGTCGCTTCACCCGGGATTATCTGTTCTACCTCCGCGCGCAGATCGCCGCCCATCTGGAGGCGGGCGGCGGTCTGGCCGAGGCTTACTATGTAGATCAATCGCCCTATGCGGGGCTTGATACTTTCGAGGAATTGGCGACGAAAAACGCAGGCCGCGTTTTTGAGCAGATGGAGTTCGAGTAGTGCGCCCCGCTACTTCCCCGCAAGGCTGAAGGGCTGTGATGCGGCCCCGTCGCGATACCAGCGCATGATCTTGCGGCGCTCTTCTTCCTCCATGAAGGACACATTGGCGGGGGGCATGGCATTGGTCACCCCCGCTTGCAGATAGATCTGCCGCGCGGCGCGGGCGATGTCCGCGGGTGTTTCAAGCAGCAGCCCTTTGGGCGCGCGGTGGATACCGTCGTAGAACGGCTCCCGCGCATGGCACATGGCGCAACGCCCCGGCACGATATTGGCCACCTCGTCAAACCCCTCGGCGCTGGCGAAAAGCTGCTCTGTCTCTGTCAGCGCGCGGGCCTCTGCCGCCTCGATATCGTCTTGCATCAAGGGCGCGGTTGAGAGCCACATGATCGCCACGAACAAAAGCGCGGTCACGCCCCATGTCCAATGCGGGCCCTTTCCGGTCGCGTGCATCGTGTTGAAGTAATGCCGGATCGTCACCCCCATCAGGAAGACCAGCGCGGCAATCAGCCAGTTGTACTCGGTCGCAAACGCCAGTGGATAGTGGTTGCTAAGCATCAGGAAGATGACCGGCAGCGTCAGGTAGTTGTTGTGGGTCGAGCGCAGCTTGGCGATCTTGCCGTATTTCGCGTCCGGCGTGCGCCCTTCTTGGAGGTCCTTCACCACGATGCGTTGGTTCGGCATGATGATGAAAAACACGTTCGCCGTCATGATCGTCGCTGTAAATGCCCCCAGATGCAGCAGCGCCGCGCGGCCCGTAAAGACTTGGTTGTAGCCCCAGGCCATGGCCACCAGTAGCACGAAGAGAAGCAGCATCAGCACCGTGGGCCGGTTGCCGAGCTGCGATTTGCACAGGAAGTCGTAGATCAGCCAACCCAGCGTCAGCGAACCCGCTGAGATCAGGATACCTTGGAAGACCGAGAGGTCCGCCTTGGAGGGATCGATCAGGTAGAGCTCCGCGCCGGCCCAATAGACGACCATCAAGAGCGCCGCGCCCGACAGCCACGTCGAATAGCTCTGCCATTTGTGCCAGATCAAGTGCTCGGGCATGTTTTCCGGCGCCACGAGGTACTTCTGGATATGGTAGAAACCGCCGCCATGGACCTGCCATTCCTCGCCAAAAGCGCCCGCGGGCAGATGCGGCACCTTGCGCAGGCCGAGGTCGAGCGCGATGAAGTAGAAGGACGCGCCGATCCATGCCATGGCGGTGATGACATGCACCCAGCGGATGGCAAAGCCGATCCAATCCCAGATGATGGCTAAGTCGTGCATGAGGTCTCTCCGGATGATTCACCGGGCAGACTATTCAATCGCGGATTTTACCGCTAGATTTGGCATTCCCTAAACTCTATCAAAAGTTCCCGATAAATGTCCTATTTCGACAACATCCGCACCTTCGTGCGCGTCTACGAGCTTGGCAGCATGTCGGCGGCGGCGCGCGACCAGCGGGTTTCTCCGGCGGTGGCCTCGGCGCGGATCACGCAGCTTGAGGGGCATCTGGGCGTACGATTGTTCCAGCGCACCACACGCAGCCTGTCGGCCACCGAACAGGGGCGGATTTTCTACGATGGGGCCTGCAAGATCCTCGCCTCCGTGGCCGAGGCCGAGGCGGGTATCGAAGACGTCACTGACAATCCGCGCGGCACGCTGCATGTGGCGGCCCCCTTGGGCGTGGGGCGGCGGCTGATCGCGCCGCATGTGCCTGCGTTTTCAGAGGCTTATCCGCTGGTAGATGTGCGTCTGCGCCTCAGCGACCGCAAGCTCGATCTCACTGCCGAAGGGTTGGACGTGGCCTTTTTTCTGGGCCGCCCGCAGGATTCTACACTACGGATCCGCAAGGTGGCCGATTGCGAGCGCGTGCTCTGCGCCAGCCCGGCCTATGTCGCGGCGCATGGGCATCCCCGCTCGGGAGCCGAGATCGACCGCGGCCAGCACAATTGCCTTAACCTGCGCTTTCCCGGCGCGACCGAGTTTCAATGGCAGCTACAAGGCCCTGAAGGCGCGGTGAAATACGATGTGCGCGGGCGGTTTGAGAGTGACGATGGCGACGTGCTGACCGATTGGGCGCTTGCCGGCGCGGGCATCGCCATGAAACCAATCTTTGAGATCGCCGAACATTTGCAAAGCGGCGCTTTGGTGCGGGTCGTGGAAGACACGCCGCCCCTGCCCGTTCAGATGGCCTGCCTCTACACCCATCGCCGCCATCAAGACCCGAAAACACGGCTCTTCATGGATTTCATGATCGCGCGGATGGAAGACGCGCTAAAGGTCTAGCTGCCCCGATAGGTGGAATAGCCGAAGGGCGAGAGCAGCAGCGGCACATGATAATGCGCGGCCTCAGACATGCCAAAACGCAGCGGGACGACATCCAGAAAGCGCGGTTCCTCTGCCGGGACGCCCTGCGCGTCGAGGTAATCGCCGCAGTGAAACAGCAGCTCATAGGTGCCGGTCTGGAACTCCGCCGCAGGCAGGATCTGCTCATCGGTGCGGCCATCGGCATTGGTGGTGAGGCTGCGTAGATGGGTGCGGCTGTCGCCCTCCAAACGGTAGAGGTCGATCTTCAGCCCCGCCGCCGGGCATCCGCGCGCGGTGTCCAATACATGTGTTGTCAGATAGCCTGTCATCATACCCTCCGTGCCTAACCCTTGATCGCCCGAGCCGTGGCTGAGCGAAAGTACCCTTTTCACGATAGTCTTTCAGGAATTAATTGAAAGCAATCCAAGACCTTCCGGTCTAGACAGAGAACGACAGAAGGAGAACGACATGACTCGCTACCCCCGCGACATGCAGGGTTACGGCCCCACCCCCCCAGATGCACAATGGCCCGGTGGCGCGAAGATCGCCGTGCAACTGGTGCTGAACTACGAAGAAGGCGGTGAGAACAACATCCTGCATGGGGATGCGGCATCAGAAGCGTTCCTGTCCGAGATCGTCGGCGCCGCGCAATGGCCGGGCCAGCGTCATGCCAATATGGAATCGATCTATGAATACGGCGCCCGCGCCGGGTTCTGGCGGCTGCACCGTTTGATGAAGGACCTGCCCGTCACGGTCTATGGCGTCGCCACGGCGCTGGCGCGCTCGCCCGTGCAGGTCGCCGCGATGATCGACGCCGGCTGGGAGATGGCGACCCACGGTCTGAAATGGATCGAACACAAGGACATGGCAGAAGACGCAGAGCGCGCGGCCATCGCCGAGGCGATCCGCCTGCATACCGAAGTGACAGGCCAAGCGCCGCGCGGCTTTTACTGCGGGCGCTCGTCCGAGAACACGCTGCGCCTTGCGGCAGAGACCGGGCAGTTCGCCTATGTCGCCGACGCCTATGCCGATGATCTGCCCTATTGGATGGAGGTCGGTGACCGCGACCAGTTGATCGTGCCCTATACGCTCGACGCCAACGACATGCGTTTCGCCACGCCGCAGGGGTTCAATGCGGGCGCGCAGTTCTTCGACTACCTCAAAGCCAGTTTCGACGCGCTTTACCGCGAAGGGGTCGAGGGCGCGCCGAAGATGCTTTCGGTCGGGTTGCATTGCCGCCTGATTGGCCGCCCCGGCCGGGTCGAGGCGCTGCGCCAGTTCATCGACTACGCCCAAAGCCATGAGGGCGTCTGGTTCGCGACCCGCGAGCAGATCGCAGATCATTGGGCCGCCACCCATCCGCACCAGCGCCGCGCGCGTCCCAGCCAGATGGACCGCGAGACCTTCGTCGCCAAATACGGCAGCATCTTTGAGCACTCCCCATGGATCGCCGAAGGCGCCCATGCGCTGGAACTTGGCGCGGGCCATGACACCGCCGTCGGCCTGCACAACGCTCTGGCGCGGATCTTCCGCTCCGCCTCAGATGCGCAGCGCCTCAGCGTGCTGCAGGCCCACCCCGATCTGGCGGGCAAACTGGCGCAGGCCAAGCGGCTGACGGCTGAGAGCACCTCGGAACAGGCCGCGGCCGGACTGGATGCGCTGACGGACGATGAGCGGGAGACCTTCACCCGGCTCAACGAGGAATATGTCGCCAAACACGGCTTTCCCTTCATCATCGCCGTGCGCGACCATGACAAGGCCAGCATCCTCGCCGCGTTCCAGCGCCGTATCGGCAATGACCGCGACACCGAGTTCGCCGAGGCCTGCCGTCAGGTCGAGCGCATCGCGCAGTTGCGGCTGAAGGACATGCTGCCATGAGCCGGCAACTGGTCCTGCAGCCTCTGACCGCGGAGGCCTTTGCGCCGTTTGGCGAGGTGCTCGAGGTAAAAGGCGCGCCGGACAAGATCATCAATCAGGGGCTTTGCGGGCGGCATCACGATCTAGCCGATCTCGACTTTGGCGGGGGGCGTGCGGGCATCAGCGTCTTTAACGCAGAGCCGCGCGCCCTGCCCTTCAGCCTTGAGATGGTCGAGCGGCATCCGCTTGGCGCGCAGGCTTTTCTGCCGATGCACCAAAACCCCTATCTGGTGGTCGTCGCCCCCGATGACGCAGGCCGCCCCGGCCCCTTGCAGGCGTTTCTCGCAGGCCCCGGTCAGGGCGTGAACTACCGCCGCAATACATGGCACGCGGTTTGCTGCCCGCTGAGCGCCCCCGGTCTTTTCGCCGTGGTCGACCGGATCGGCGAAGGCGACAATTTGGAAGAACATTGGTTCGATCAGCCGTGGGAGGTGGTCGCAGCCAAGGAATAACCGTCATGCCCTCAGCAGAAGCGGCAGTCGGGATCGGTCAATAGGGAGAATGACATGACTGACGCTTCACTGGGCACGCCGGCGCAACTGCGCGACCCGAATTATACCCCCGCCCTGTCCAAGGCCGTGCCCTTGGGCATTCAGCATGTCTTGGCGATGTTCGTCTCCAACGTGACCCCCGCGATCATCGTGGCGGGGGCTGCGGGCTTTGGCTTTGGCTCGGACGCCGGGGCGCAGGGGTTTCCCGACATGACCTATCTGATCCAGATGTCGATGCTCTTCGCGGGCATCGCCACGCTGTTTCAGACCATCGGCATGGGTCCGGTGGGCGCGCGGCTGCCGATTGTGCAGGGTACGAGTTTCGCCTTCCTGCCCATCATGATCCCGCTGGTCGCGGGCAAAGGGGTCGAGGCGCTGCCCGCGCTCTTTGGCGGCGTGCTGGTCGGCGGGCTGTTTCATGTGCTGCTGGGTACTTTCATTGGGCGCATTCGCTTTGCCCTGCCCCCGCTGGTAACTGGGCTGGTGGTGACGATGATCGGCCTCGCGCTGGTCAAGGTGGGCATCCAATATGCCGCCGGGGGTGTGCCTGCGATCAACAGCCCCGAATACGGCAGCCTATTGAACTGGTCGGCGGCGCTGGTGGTGATCGTGGCGACGCTGGGGCTGAAGTTCTTCGCCCGGGGCATGCTATCGGTCTCCGCCGTGGTGATCGGCATTGGGGTGGGCTATCTTTATGCGCTGGCGATGGGGATGGTCACCTTTGAGGGCATCACCACTAGTTGGAATCGCGCCGCCGCCGTGGCGCTGCCCGTGCCCTTTGCGTATGGGTTCGAGTTCAGCTTCGCCGCCATCGTCGGTTTCTGCCTGATGGCCTTCGTCTCGGCGGTTGAGACCGTCGGCGATGTCTCGGGCATCACCAAGGGCGGCGCGGGGCGTGAGGCGACGGATGCCGAGATCACGGGTGCCACCTATGCCGACGGTTTGGGCAGCGCGGTGGCCGGGGTCTTTGGTGGGTTTCCCAATACCTCTTTCAGCCAGAACGTCGGCCTCATCGCCATGACCGGCGTGATGAGCCGCCATGTGGTAACCGTGGGCGCGCTGTTCCTGATCCTTTGCGGACTGGTGCCGAAAGTAGGCGCGGTGATCCGCACCATTCCCATCGAAGTGCTCGGCGGCGGGGTGATCGTGATGTTCGGCATGGTGGTCGCAGCGGGCATCTCGATGCTGTCGGACGTGAACTGGAACCGCCGCAATATGGTGATTTTCGCGATCTCGCTCTCGATCGGTCTGGGGCTGCAGCTCGATCCCAAGGCGGTGCAATACCTGCCCGACACGCTGCGCGTGCTGATGACCAGCGGGCTGCTGCCTGCCGCGCTGATCGCGATCGTGCTGAACTTGGTGTTGCCTGAGCAATTGTCGGATGAGGCGACGGAGGAGGTCTCCGGCGGGCTTTCGGGGCATGGTTCGGGGTCGTTGGAGAAGCGGGTTTGATGATGAAGGGGCGCCCGATGTGGCGCCCTTTTCTTTGGGGGGCTGAGATTACCACCCCGGCCCGGAATCAAGCCGCAGGCGCCGGGCCATCGCCTGCCCGCCCGGACGGGTAGGCGATCTGGGGAGGCTAGGCGCGACCTTGGTGCCGCTGATCACGGTTGAACCATAAAGTGGCATGGGCCGACCTCAGGATCGCCGACCCGCGGGCAGGCGCTGGCCCTCACCGCTTCACCGCAGCTTCATATGCCGGTTCACATCCTTATAAAGCAAATACCGGAACGGCCCCGGTCCGCCCGCGTAGCAAGCCTGCGGGCAGAAAGCGCGGAGCCACATGAAATCACCCGCTTCGACCTCGACCCAATCCTGATTGAGCCGGTAGACCGCCTTGCCCTCCAACACATAGAGCCCGTGTTCCATCACATGGGTCTCGCAAAAGGGGATCACCCCACCGGGCTGTAGCGTGACGATAGTCACATGCATGTCGTGGCGCAGATCCTGCGGATCGACGAACCGCGTCGTCGCCCAGACCCCATCAGTATCGGGCATCACATTCGGCTCGATGTCCTGCTCGTTCAGCACGAGCGGGTCGGGGCGGTCCAACCCCTCCACCGCCTCATAGGCTTTGCGGATCCAGTGAAAGCGCGTCACCGCGCCGCTGTCGTTTTTCAGCGTCCAATCGGCCCCCGCGGGGACATAGGCATAGCTGCCCTCGCGCATCGCGTGCTGCTGGCCATCAACGGTCAGGGTGAAGCCACCCTCGACCACGAAAAGCACCCCCTGCGCCTGCGCATCAAGCTCAGGCCGCTCGGAGCCGCCACCGGGCTGCACTTCCATGATATATTGCGAGAATGTCTCGGCAAAACCGGTCATCGGGCGGGCGATAACCCACAGCCGTGTGCCCTCCCAGAACGGCAGGAACGATGTCACGATATCGCGCATCGTGCCGCGCGGGAGAACGGCATAGGCCTCTGTAAAGACGGCGCGATCTGACAAAAGCGTTTTTTGATCCGGGTGGCCGCCGGTGGGTGCGAAATAGCTTGGGGGGGTCATCAACTCTCTCCGTCGGGATGGACTGCAGAATTGCCGCTTCCCAGGCCGAGGCCAAGGGTTTTATCGCTGAAGGATTGTTCGGGGATATTTGATAGTCCCGACCCCGCTTAGGGCTGAGTAACAGACCGGCCCCGCCTGCCGGGACCGGTCTGCGCAGAGAGCAGCCTCAGAAGAAAGCAGCCGCTTCCAGCTCAACTGTAATCACCCCGATGATTGCGCCGTTCGACGGTTCCGTGATCGGCATCGAGACGCGGCTTTGATGGGCCTTCGACCTCTCGTCAACGGCCACCTGATCAATCACGAAAATCCCCGAGGGCGGCGAAAAACGGTTGCTGTTCTTGGGCTTGCCGCCCTTGAAATAGACCGAGGCGCTGCCGGTGGAGACCACGGTCAGCCCATAGGCATCCAGCAAAGTCACCCCGGCGATCTGACCCTCGGCGCGGGCGATCTGCGTTTGGAGAAAGGCGGCAGCAATCGGAGCTTTCAGCTGGGGCACCCCGGCGCCCGGCCCGGTGACTGCCGCCGGCGTGACCGCCAGCGCATTCATTTCGCGGTGCCGCTCATTCTGCTGTGCGATCGCATCGACGATGCGGGCATCATTGACCCAAGACAGCAATTCGCGGTCGATGTAATCGGTCACCGCCCAAGGCACTTCGGAGGCGGAAACCTTGAGCCCGGAACACAGGATGAAGATGAGCGATACAAGTGGCAGGTGTCGTAGCATCGGGGAGCCCTCATGAGGTAGGCGGCACAATACCGCGGGAGAGCTACACCCTAATCCTTGACTGGTTTACGCCCCATGAACGGCGATGGCGGCTTAACCCTCTTCGCCCTTAAACCCTGTGGCCACCACGAATTTCTCCGATGAATCGGGACGGCTTGCAGGTGGTTTGATATTGGCGACCTTGGCAAAACGGCGCTTGAGCAGCTTTTGCAACTCACCTTCCGCGCCGCCTGCCAGCACCTTGGCTACGAATGTGCCGCCCTCTTCTAAGACATCGAAAGCGAAATAGGCCGCCGCCTCGCAAAGCGCGATGATGCGCAGGTGGTCGGTCTGTTTATGCCCGGATGAGGCCGCGGCCATATCCGACATCACCACATCTGCCTTGCCGCCGAGCCATTCCTTGACCTTGAGGTCGGCGTCATCCTCCATGAAGTCGAGCTGGTGCAACTCGCAGCCCGCAATCGGCTCCATCTCTTGTAGGTCAACGCCCAGAATGGTGCCCTGCGCCTTGCCCTTCTTTTCGCCCAATACGTTGCAGCGTTTGACGGCGACCTGACACCAACCGCCCGGCGCGGCGCCAAGGTCCACCACCCGCGCGCCGGGGACGAGGAAACGGTATTTATCGTCCAACTCCATGATCTTATAAGCCGCCCGCCCGCGATAGCCTTCGGCCTGCGCGCGTTTGACATAAGGATCGTTCAACTGCCGCTGCAACCAACGGGTCGAACTGAGCTTGCGCCCGCGTGCGGATTTCACCTTAACCTTGAGGTCACGCTGACCGCGCCCCGAGGTGTTCTTTCCGTCCGGTGTCTTGGCCATTAAAAGACCCCTTCTTCTAATACGCCATCGGCGCTCATCTGTGCATATAGCAGGCCTTCGCGCAGACCGCGATCCGCAACTGACAGCCTGTCGGTCGGCCAGCAGCGCATCAAGGCTTGCAGGATCGCCGCCCCCGACATGATCAGCGCCGCCCGGTCTTGGCCAATACGCGGATCGGCGCGCCGCCCGCCCGGACCCATGGCGATATAGGAATGGATCACCTTATCGATCTGGGCGCTGGTCATGCTGAGGCCGTCAACCTTTGTCCGGTCATAGCGCTTCAGGTTCAGGTGGCTTGCCGCCACGGTGGTCACGGTGCCCGAAGTGCCAACGATCTGGAACCGCTTTTGCGACTGGATCGTCTGATAGGGCGTAAAATCGGTGAGGTTCTCTTCGAAAAACCAACTCATCAGCGCAAAGCGCGCGGCATCGTCTTCAACGTCAGAAAATTGATCGCGCAGGGTGGCCACCCCCAAAGGCACGCTGATCCAATCCACCACCCGGGCGGCGGGGACATCGGATTTCGCCTGATAGAACCCGCCCTGAAGCCGCATGATCGAGCGTGCGCGGTCGGCCCGCGGCACTTTGGAAATGTCGATCCAGACCAACTCGGTCGAGCCGCCGCCGATGTCCACCACCAGCAGGTTTTCCGTCTTGCGGCTGACCAGCGGCGCGCAGGAGATCACGGCAAGCTGGGCTTCTTCTTCGGGGCGGATAATGTCGAGCTTGAGACCGGTCTCGCGCTGGATACGGCGCATGAACTCCGCCCCGTTTTGCGCACGGCGGCAGGCTTCGGTCGCGACAAGACGCATGTTCTGCACCTTGTTGCGCCGCAATTTCTGCTGACAGATGCGCAATGCCTGAATGGTGCGCGCCATCGATCCGCGCGACAACCGCCCGGTCTTCTCCAAACCGGCACCCAATTGCACCGATTTCGAAAAACTGTCCACCACATGGAAACCGCTGCCCCGAGGCTGGGCGATCAACATGCGGCAGCTATTTGTACCCAGATCTAGGGCCGCATATAGCTCATTAGATCTGGGCGGAACTGGCGCGGGGCTCAGAGCCGGAATGTCTTTGTCGAGCGCACCCGCACCTTTGGGACGCTGTGGCGCCATGGTTACGCGCCTTTCATATCGAGTTGCCCCCAAGGTATTCCCTGCGCCCAGCCGGTGCAAGTGGTCGCGGTGCCTTGGGCCAATTTCCGCGGCGTCCGTGGGCCTTCCTCGCCCCGCCATCAGGGCTACCTCACAATCATCTTGAGAATAATGGGGGCGCCGCCCCCTCGTGATGGCAGGGTCAATGCGCTATCACCTCTCCCAAGTCGCGGATGGGTCGTGTTTTGTCGAAAAACGGCCCTGTCCTGACCGCGACGCTCGTTAGACAGGTTTAAACCGGAGGAATCGTCCCATGCCCGCAGTCACCATCGTTTACTGGCGCGATATCCCCGCTCAGGTGATCGTCGGCAAGGGCCGTCGCGGGTCAAAACGCCCCCTGCCCGAACGCTTTGAACAGGCGATCGACCGCGCGGCGATGAAGGTGGGGGCCGCCAATACCGATGCCTATCTCGCGGAATGGCGCAAGGCAGAGCCTTTTGAGGTTGAGGGTGATCCCGATAGCATCGCCGATGCCGAAGCCGCCCGCATCGACGCGGAATACGACCGCGACCGGATTAAGCAACTGATTGACAACGACGGCTGGGCATAGCCTGCCAGCCCTATGATCAAGGACACGCTCATGGCACTTTTGAACTTCCGCAAAAAGGAAACACCGGTCCCGCAGGCGCCGGTGGCCGAAATCGAGGCGCTGTTGGAAGATTACTCGATCGAGGTGATGCCCCGCACCGCCGAAAAGGTCGAGGATTTCCGCGCCCTGCTGCCAGAGGGCACCCGTGTCTATATCGCCCATATCGACGGCACCCCGATCGAGGATATGGTCGCCACCGCCGCGCGGTTGAACGCGGATGGCTTCAAGGTCATGCCACATTTCCCGGCCCGCATCATCAAAGACCGCGCCACGCTGGCCGATTGGATCGCCCGTTATCAGGGCGAGGCCGATGTCCGCCAGGCGCTGCTGCTGGCGGGCGGTGTCACCACCCCGGCGGGGGAATTCAGCGACTCGATGCAGTTGATGGAAACGGGGCTGTTCGACAAAGCAGGCTTTACCCGCCTGCATGTCGCAGGCCACCCCGAAGGCAACCGCGATATCGATGTCGACGGGGGCCGCCTCAACGTCGATGCGGCGCTGAAATGGAAGAACGATTTCCAGACCCGCACCGATGCCGAAATGGCCATTGCCACGCAATTCGCCTTTGACGCGCAGCCGATCATCGAATGGGCCGACAGTCTGAAAACCGCTGGTATCACCCTGCCGATCCACATCGGCGTCGCGGGCCCCGCCAAATTGCAAACGCTGATCAAATTCGCCATCGCCTGCGGCGTCGGCCCCTCGCTCAAGGTGCTGCAAAAGCGGGCGATGGATGTCACCAAGCTGCTGTTGCCCTATGAGCCGACAGATGTGATCAGCGAACTAGCCGCCCACAAAGCGGCCCACCCGGATTTCAACATCACCCATGTGCATCTTTTCCCGCTGGGCGGGATCAAGACCAGCGCCGCATGGGTCCAAGAGAATGGCGGCGCCTCTGGGGTGCCCGCCGACGCAGCCTGAAGGAAGTTACATGACCAGAACCGTCATCGAATCCAAGACCAAGACCGCCGTCATCGGCTTTGACGAGCCGTTTTGCGTGATCGGAGAGCGGATCAACCCCACGGGCCGCAAGATCCTCAGCCAAGAGCTGGAGCAAGGCGATTTTTCGCGGGTCGAGGCGGATGCCATCGCGCAGGTCGCCGCAGGCGCCACGGTGCTCGACGTGAACTCGGGCGCGGTCTTCTCCAACAAAATGGCCGAAGACCCGCGCTATGCCGACAACAACTTTGTCGAGCCGATGCTGATGCCGGAGTTGATCAAGGTCGTGCAAAACGCCGTCGACGTGCCGATCTGCATCGACAGTTCGGTCCCCGGCGCGCTGGAGGCGGGGCTTGAGGCCTGCGAAGGCCGCCCGCTGCTGAACTCCGTCACCGGAGAGGAAGAGCGGCTGGAGGTCGTGCTGCCGCTGGTCAAGAAATACAACGTGCCTGTCGTGGCGATCTCCAATGACGACACAGGGATCTCCGAGGACCCGGATGTCCGCTTTGCCGTGGCGAAAAAGATCGTCGAACGCGCCGCCGATTTTGGCATTCCCGCCCATGACATCGTCGTCGACCCGCTGGTCATGCCGATTGGCGCCATGGCGACGGCGGGGCATCAGGTCTTTACCCTCGTCCGCCGTTTGCGCGAGGAATTGGGCGTGAACACCACCTGCGGCGCCTCCAACATCTCCTTCGGGCTGCCCAACCGCCACGGCATCAACAATGCCTTCCTGCCCATGGCGATGGGTGCGGGCATGACGAGTGCGATCATGAACCCGGTGGCCGTGCCGCTGAACGCCACCAAAATCGCCGAAAAGCGGGCCGAGATTACCGCCGCGGGGATCATCCTCCCCGAAGATATGGATGATGAGACCTTTGCGACGCTTTTTAACCTCGGCTCGACCAAACCCCGCCCGGGCAAGGAGATGGAGGCCATTCGCGCCGCCAACTTCCTCTTTGACCGTGACCCTCACGGCAGCGCCTGGATCGAGTTCAACAAAAGCGCGCCCAAAGCGGGGCAAGAAGGCCGCGGTCGCGCGGGCCGTTCAGGTGGACGCCGCCGCCGCTAAGACCGCCTAGCAAGATTGAAAAGCCCCGCCAGCATCGCTTGGTGGGACTTTTTCTATGCGGGCGGGCGGAAGTCCGAAACGACGCTTTCCGGCGCTACTCCGGCCGGTTCCCACTCACCAATTCTTGGATCGCGGCCATGACGGCGGCCACATGATCGGGGTCTTTTGCCGCGCTATGCGGCTCATTGAACCCGCCCATGTCATTGTCGAAATAGGCGCCGGAGGCCTCTGCAAACTCATCCGAAAGGGCTGCTCGGGCAAGTATGTCAGCCCCGATGCTCAGGTCGTTCCCGGCGACGCCAAAGCCTTCCTTTACCATCTTCGACGCTAGAAGAGAGCCGGGATTCACCGCGATGAAAAGCGGCCCGTCCTGATGCGCGCGGGCCATCTGTTGGGTCCAGATCGTGATCGCCAATTTGCTCTGCGCATAGGCCGCCATATCGTCAAGCGTCACCTCGCCCCTAAGCGCAGCCACTTCCACCGGCGCCTGCGCGGCGGAGGAGAGGTTCACCACCCTGCCCGCTTTGGGAAGCACCGGCAGCAACAGTTGAACCAGCAGATAGGGCGCCAGCGTGTTGACCACGAAACGCGCGTCCAACCCTGCCTCGGTGCGCGGCTCGGGCAGTTTCAAGACACCGGCATTGTTGATCACCACGTCGATCTGGCTGTGATCAATGCGCAGCGCCTCTGCCAGCGTCACGACCTCTTCCAGCCGCGACAGGTCCGCGCGGTAGGTCTGGGGATTGCCGCCCACCTCCGCCGCGGCGGCGCTGAGTTTCTCGGCACTGCGCCCGTGCAGCAAAACGCTATGCCCCTGCGCGCTGAGCTTTTTGGCGGTCAACAGACCGATACCGTCGGTCGCGCCGGTGATGAGGATCGTCTTGGTCATCTGTCTCTCCTTACTGGGTCTCTGCGCGGGGTTGGGAGGCGGCTCTGCGCGATCACCAACCGCCCAGAACCTGCTTTCCGATCACCCGCCCGCTTTCCTGACGCTCATGGGCCGCGCGAAGGTTTTCCACATTTATCACGCCCGCATGTTCTGTCACGGTAGAGCGTAAAATGCCTGCGTCGATCATCTGCGACACCCGGTTCAACAGGTCGCGCTGCGCAGTCATGTCCGCGGTCTGGAACATCGAGCGTGTGAACATGAACTCCCAATGCACGCTTAGGGCTTTCGGTTTCGCCGCTTTCATATCCAGCGTCTCAGGGTCGTCGATCAGCGCGATCTGCCCACGCGGCGCGATGGCTTCGATGATGGCGGGCCAATGCGTATCGGTGGCCGTCAGCGCGGCGACATAGCTGGGCGTGAGATCGAGCGCGGCAAGCTGCGCCACCAGATCGCCCCGGTGGTCCACCACATGATCCGCCCCCATCTTGCGCACCCAATCTTGTGTCTCTGGCCGCGAGGCGGTCGCGATCACGGTCAAACCGGTCAGGGCCTTCGCCAGTTGAATAAGGATCGACCCCACGCCCCCGGCCCCGCCGATGACCAAAATCGCCTCCCCCTCGCCAGCGCTCTCGGCCAGCCGGAAGGCATCGAACAGCATCTCCCAAGCCGTGATCGCGGTCAGCGGCTGACCGGCGGCCTCCACGTAATCAAGGGTTTCAGGCTTTCGCCCGACGATCCGGGAATCGACCGTGTGGAAGGCGGCATTGGTCCCCGCGCGGGTCACGTCCCCGGCATAGAACACCTCATCGCCAACCGCGAAATCGCTAACCTCTGCGCCCAGTTCCACGACCACGCCCGCGGCGTCAAAGCCCAAGACCTTCGAACCACCCTCAGGCCCCGAAAGCGCGCGCAGCTTCACATCCACAGGATTGACCGAGATGCCCTTCACCTCCACCAAAAGGTCACGTGGTCCGGGGGCGGGACGCTCAATTTCGAGCATCTCCAAAACCTCTGCCGGGCCGGTGGTGTTATAGCCGATGGCTTTCATTTCGTCTGTCCTTCTGCAGGGATATTGCTGTTGGGCAGAAGGTATCAGCTTGCCGGGCTATATAAACCGAGAGAGATGCGGATAGAGTTTTTAGATACAGAGTATAATCCGAACGCTTGGCAAGCCTACGGCAAAGCCCCCCGCAGGCGAAGGCACAACCCCCAACGCGACAAACGACATTCATATGGGAAAAATGGCGGACCCTAGATCAACCATAGTTTTGAGAGATGATACTCTAAATTATTGAAAATAAACAGAGTATGCGCTGGGCCGTATACGGACTGTGACCCAAAATGTGCACAAAAATGTGTCCAATTCCTGATGGGCTTAGGCCCGCCTGTATCCATCGAGGATCAGTTCAACGACCGAGGCGTGGGTGACATACCCGCCGACGCGGAACTTCATGCCGCCCGGGACCACCTCGCCGCGGATCGTGGTGCGCCCGCCGCTTGCGCGAATGACCACGATCTCATGCTCGCCTTCTTTGAAGACCCTGTCAGTAAACGGCTTGTAGAACATCCCTCAGGCTTCCAGCGTGACTGGGCCGCCGGTCAGCACCGCGATCTCGGCGTCAGAGTAGCCCGACTTGCGCAGGGACGCGACGTTGCGCTCGTGCTGGCGGCCGAGGGCGACTTGTGCGACGTGGTCGTAGCTCTCGCATGCGAGTTGATCCTCCTTACCCTCGGTCCAGACCGTGGCGGCCTTCGCGTGACCGAAGCGGATCGTGGCCCCTTCGCCGTAGAAGCCCATTAGGGCAGCGGCGGCCTCGATCTCTTTGCATGCCGCCTGATACTTGCCGTCGGCATCGAAGACCTTGATGTCGGGTGATCCAGCCATGTGTTCGTCCTTTTCTTGGTATATTTTCAATCTATGCCGAATCAGAATACCATTATGGCATAGAATTACAAGAGTTGATGTCGGGCGCAGCTGTGCCCACATCCGTACCCATGCAAGAGGAATATCGATGACCGAGAAAGAGATCGCCGCTGCCCGTCAGGGGCTCATCGCATTTGTCGCAAACCTGTCGAAGCTCGCTGCGCAGGCTGAGGCCAGAAAGAAAGGCGCGGCATAAGAAAAGGGGGCCAGCCGGCCCCCCGGCCCATAATGTTAATCACAGTTGGCTACCCCGCATGTGTGACAGAGACGCTTCGTTTGAACTGAATGCTGCCGTTCGCCGAATGCGGGGCGAAGTTCCGGTCGTGCTTATACTTCCGAATGCTGCGCTCTGCCTCAACGTCCGAGTTGGTCCACTGAGAGCACTATGGGACGCATCTCGGGTGTTGAGTTCTTTGAGCTTCAAAGATTCTGCTGCATTGCATGGTTGGCCAAATTGACTTCGTCGTAAAAATCTCCTGCTAGATTGCACTTTGAAGCCACGGGTATGTGTACTGCCATCTTTATGGGCATCGCTACGGGGTTACCGGTCAACGGGTTCTTTGCAACGGTGGTAAAAATCGCTAGACATAGGATTGACCCTACAGTCTTTTTCCCCGCAAAAATCTTATCAATCTCGGCCTGCCCATTGTCTGCGATCAATTGTTCTATCATTCCAGAAATCATGGAACGGCATATTGTCCAAACGACGCGCCAATCTTGATAATAGGTTCCTTCAGCTGGCCAAGGATCGGCGTCCAAGATGTATGGTGTCAAATTGAAAACAACGATCCCTTCGTCCGCATCACATCGCTCTATTTGTTCAATTCCTTTTTTCAGATGTTCAAGTAGAGACTGCGTGTGATGGGATTGGATCGTTTTAAAGGCATAGGCACGAGACTTGTCCTCTTGAACGGAAATCACGTCGGGATTGTCTCCAGCAGAGTGTGTTGGATGATCAAGCCGGATCCGTAAGTCGTTCGCCATTAAAAGGCAGGCCCAATACAATTCGATCAACTTGTTGTAAGTGTCGGCGCTTTCGTACTGGCGCTGTTGAGTCAGGTGTACAGCGCCATCGGCCAACTTTTCTAGATGAGGGATAAGCATTTCGAAGTCTGGATGTTTCTGTACCTTGAGAACCTTGGCCGCGAGGTCGTGGATGGCCGCACCAGCCGTACTCTCTTGTCTTCGGTCTTCATGAGGTGTGGGCTCTCCGCTCTTGATACGCTGTAAGATTCTGTACAAAGAGAGCGTATCGGCGCCAGATTCTGGGTGCTTAGGGATGCTTATATTCTTTGAAGCCAGCAGCTCCTCAAAAGCATCTACGGTCTCCATCGCATTTTTAAACGGTACTAGCATTCACGTGGCCTTAGTCACAATATTGGGGCTTCAACAATTTTCTAAGTTATCTTTGCGAAGAAAACCACTTTGACGTGCGACGCCCCAAGAGGCAAAGGCCTTTGTACCGCTCTCAACGCAGACCCGCCATCAGCTGCAACCTTCACCGCTGAAAAGGCTCGCCCGCTCAGTAGAAGTCCGGTTTAAGCCCATATTGCATTTATTCTGCATTCAAGCGAAGGTCAGCTTTGGAGATTGCGGCCTTGTCGAAGATATTCGAGCCATTGCGAACTGGAGCTTCCCACCTGTGTCCAGTAAGAATTTGACGACATCACAGGTAACATGAAACAGCCAACAACAGTAGTTTACAGAATATGAACCCGAGTAATAATGAGCTAGTCGATCCTGATCCTTTTCTGCTCGCAGCCGTGTGCTTACAGGGTACAGCGGTAATTTTACAGCTTATTCAGATCAGCCAAGCTAAGGCGCGCCCCTCTTCCACTGTGGGAGCCGTCCGTAACCGTATTTCGATGTTAACACCACTAGAGGAAGCGTTGGATGATTTCGATGCGGCTATTGAGAAGGCAGAGCGAATGATACGTCGTTCATCCGGAGCCCCCACGAAGGAGTTCTATGAAGCGTCTTTTCGAATATCAGTTGGCGTCCTGAACTTCAGCTCTAAGAGCGTGCAAGAATACCACAACGCTGTTGCCGAAACGACCGCTAAGCTCTCAGCACTCACACGTTGGATTGGACACATAATAGGTCAAGACCCTGATTATGCCGCGAAGCTTGGTGAAGATATTAACAAAGTAGTTAGCGGCTCATCAGAACGCTTGAATGCGCTGATGGGAACAGGCGAGCCGATTGAGCTGGTTTTAACAGAGGCGAAATTGGTACGAGACACTTGCAGAGGCGCGATCAAGAAATATTTGGATAGCGCCTCAAATAGCTAACTCACGTCTATCTCTGGCAGCCTGCAGAGTTGAGCGTCGTGTCGCCGTTTTTTTTGGGAGGGGGCTATCTCCTGCAAACCCCCGAAGATATTGTTAGTATATTACCAAAATAACGCCTACGGGCGCCGAAGCATAATGATCCGCCGATCAATAGTAGCCATCGGGGCGGCTGCAGCGAATGTGCGGTTTTACCGCATGTCGGTCGTTGCCCAATGCCATAACAACGTCTGCTTTAAAATCGTGATACCGCCCTCGAAGAAGTCTTCGGGTGGGCAGGATCACAAAAGCCCGTCGCATCAGGGATATTCCAGCCCCCCCTGCCCACGGTAACCGCATGGCTGGCAACCGGCCCCCTATTTACTTCTTGCTGCCCTTCAAGAGCGCCTCTTCCAGCTGCTCCTGCCGCTGATCGTGGTAGCCCTGCCAGAAGCACATTTCCATGGACGCCCACATGCGCCCCAGCGAGTTGCCGAGGTACTTCTCCGGCAGGCACATAGCGATGAAGATGCCGCAACCTGCGGCGATCGCCAGCCCCCCCATCACATAGAACATCCCGGTGCAGAGGAAGTAGAGGAACCCCAGAACGCTCATGCCGATACCTCCCCTGCTTTGCGGCGATCGCGCGATGCCCTGCCCTCATTGTACTCCTGCATGGACGAGAGGAATGTGGTCACCAGCTCATCGCGAGACATGTTGAAGATGTACTCCACCAGAGCGCGCTCCTTCGTGGTGATCTTTTCCGGCCCGCAGTGGAAGTTCACCCCCGGCCCAATCTCGCAAAAGGCACGCTCCAGCCGCAGAGCCTCGGCGTCGGCAGCCTTGATCCAGTGAACGTCCCGGTCGCAGGCTGGCGGCGTGACGCCGAAGGACGCAAAGATAGCCTTGTCCAAGTCCATCTTGATCTGACCCAGAACATCGAACCCGGCGCGAGCCTTGATCACCGCATTGGCAGGGCTCGGAATTTCACCGAGGTAGACCTCATGCGCGTCATGCAGTAGCGCAATGCCGCGCAGGTCATACGGCACCATCTCCGCAACCAGCAAGCTGTGCTGTAGCAGGTTCGATTTGGTCTTGCCGCGACCGCCGAAACGGTTCGTGTGGAGCATGGCGTTGATCACGTCTTCATTGATCACGTCCGCAGCCTTGGGCGCACCAATGTCCAGCAGCGTGCCGCAGACCGAGGAGATACACCCCGGCGCGCCGATGCTGCCCGGGCTCAGGGGTGTGCGCCGCTCAATGTTGCCGACCGGGAGGTAGGCCGCGTCAGGTAGTGTTGTGCTGTTCATGCTGCAGTCCATTCTCCAAGAAGGTCCATGAACGCGAAGGCGATGTCGTCTGCATCCTTGTGCAGCTCTTCAAGCCCTGCGTCGTTTGTTAGGACGCCGTCCATCAGGTCGTCCGGCATTGACAGCTCGGAAACGTGATCGTTGACCGGCCCCACGCCCGGGCGATCCACACGGACAGCGTAGCCGCCAACTGCTTTGATCGCGATCAGCTCATTTTCGTAGCGGAGATCGTCAACAACAATACGAGAATCGGACGGCATTGCGAGGATGTCGCGCACCGCCTTATCGACCCAGAAGTTCTCGCCGAAGCGGACGCGCGCGCCCTCGCCCAGCCATTGCATCAGCTCACGCGGTGTAGTGTCGAGGCCTTGGATGTACTCCTCCTTGAGCGCACCCTCGATCATTTGGTCGACGATGTCGTCCGAGAACCCGATGGACTGCAGCAGCCCCCGGGTCGCAGCCTTCAGGTACTTCGCGAACTTCACGCGGACAAACCCGTGCTCGTCGATCAAGCGCTGGGCGACGGCGCTCTTGCCTGCCCCCGCATACGCATTTAGCCCAATAATCAGTCTTGCCATAATGCTGCCCCTTAGAACTTTTTGCCGCCGACGGCCGCACGGGCCTCGGGCTTATGATCGGCGCGCGCGGCGTTGTAAGCCATCTTCGCGTAGATTGCGTTGCCGACATCCACTCGGAGTGCACCCGCCAGATCGAGCAGGCGGATGATGGCATCGCCGATCTCAACCTCGACGCCCTTGCGGTCGGTCAGGTGGTCGTCCATCGCGTCCTTGCGGAAGGCCTCCATCGCCTCGCTGACCTCAGAGTGGATCAGGCCAATCTTCGTGCCGACCTCATGTGGATCGACGGTGCCGTCGGCCTGCAGGGTCTTCCACCAGCCAGCCTTCAGGCTCGCAGCGTGGAAGTCGAATGCCATATCGTTGATTGCGCGGATGTTAGGGGCGCTCATTTGCGCACCATGCGGGCAGCAGCGGAGAGCAGGTTTACTGTGCCGCTGACGGCAATTGTCAGGCCGACCGTAAGGCCAGCCCAAACCCAGAAACCGGAGACGTAAAATTGGAGAACTTCAAGCATGGTGTTCCTCGCGCTTTTCTCTTGTGTTGATTCGTATTGCCAATCTGGCACAATACGGGGCGCGAGGAAACCTATTTTGGGTCAATAAAAGGGGTGGGTGAACCTTGCGATCTGACCGTTGCGGACGTGGAACATGAACGCCTCGACCGCCTTCAACGCGCCGACATAGCCCTTGCGGTCATGCCAGCCGTCGGTGCCGCTGGGGGATCGCACCACCTCGACCATGACCTGACGCCGGAAGTCCTCTTTGCCGGGCCGGATCACCGTCACACCGATGCCGTCCTTCTCGACGATCTGCCCGCCGATGCCGACCGACTTCTTGACCTTGTGATGGAGGTGCCCGGTGATCCAGTATCCGCGCATGGCCTCGCCGAAGTGGTGGCCCGCCTCAAAGGCCATCAGGTGCGCGAGGTCAGACTCCTTTGCGCCGTCGCCGTGAGTGAAGCCCAGCAGGCTCTCACCGTAGACCATGTACTTGCGGTGGCGCGGGGTCTGCAGGTCGTCAGGGAAGCTCACCCGCCCGTCGTTGCGGAAGTGCGCGGCCAGCGCCATGTTGACGCTCCAGTCGCTGCGCCACGGGTGGTTGGATGCGGTGAAGACGACAGTGACAGGTGCCTCTTTGGCTGCCTCCTCGATCACCCAGACCCATGTCTCGAATGCGGCGATCCACTGGCTGTGCCATGTCACGTCGGAGTCCTGAGGCGTGCCGCCGGTTGTGGCTCGGCCATCCTCAGTGTGCATGCCGTCGTTGCCTGTGTTGAGGATGATGCGCTCAAGGCCAAAGGCCCCGGCCATGGTCAGCAACGCCTTGGTGCCGTCCTTGGTGCGCTGCTCAGCGATACGGATGTTGTACTCATCGCCGGTCTCGATCGCAGCCGCCAACTTACCGAAGTGGAGGTCCGCCGGGGTCAGTACCAGCGCGTGGTCGCCGCCTTTGTACTCGATGCCGCTCAGTGGGACTCGAGTCCCGCCGAGCGCGTGCGCTGCAGCCATGATTGCTTTGACGTGATCCTCGGTAGCTCCGAGATCGCCGGGCTGCGGGACCTTGAAGAAGTAGGACCGCCCCGTCTCTTGATCCTTGTCCCAGCCGTGCCTGAGCTGGGCGGTGGGGATGCCCCGGGCCTCGCATTGCTCGACCTGCTCTGGGGATAGATTGTCGTGGCGTGGATCCCGCCCCGAGGGCGTCATGCCCAGTTCCAGACCGCGGTCGCGGCGGTAGACCAGCGTATTACGGGGAATGCCGCTTTCCCGCGCAGCCGCCCGAGAGCTACCGCATACATCAAGCCAATCGATTGCCGCCTGCAGCTCTTCGGTGGTAAAAATCTTGCCCATTATCTCTGCCTGTGCTGTTTATATTTGCCAATATGGCAATTGTATGAGCCAAAAGAAACCCCAACGATTCGCGCGAGGCGCACGCGGATCGCTGGGGCTGTATGACGCGCCTCAATGAGGCAGGGGCTGGCGCGTCAATTCTATTCCGTGGCTGGCAGCGTGGGGTCGACAAGCGTGCCGTCGCGGCCGTCTTTGAAGGCGGCTCTGATCTCCAGAGACCGCAGGCGATCCTCGTGGCCACCATGCCGCGCCTTCAGGTCCGCGATATCACGGTGGACGTTCTCAAAGCCCTTCTGAATCATATCCTTGAGACCAGCTAGCTCGCCGCGCATAACTTTGACCCCCATCACCGCCCCGATCACGGAAACAATCCCGGTCGCAACGAGCGCGGGGATGAGGTATTCGAGAAGGGCAGGAAGGGTCAAAGGCTCAACTCCGGTCATGACATCGTAAATCCTTGGTAGAGAGCGATCAGACGTTCCCCACAGAGGGCCTTCTGTCGATCGCTGAGTTTCAGTTTGGCTATCAGCCGGATGGCCTCTTGCCGGGTTAGCGCGCCCTCAGGTGCGGGCACGGTATATTCAAAGCAGGCAACGATCTCGTCAGGGACGGGGTCGGGCCTCAGGTCCAGATGCTGGCTCCCAAAGCCTACGCAGCCAGTCAGCATCATCGCTAGAAATACAGGCGCGATCCGGCACGCTCTGCAGATAGGCTTCCAGCTCTTCATGGCGTTCCTCCAGCTCAACGATCTCGGCGCGGTGTTGTTTCGCGCGTTCCACATCCTGCTGACGCACCCTTTGGTGCGCCTCGATGACTCGCTCGGCGCGCGCCAGCTCATCGCGCATCGCGGCGGCCTTCTCGGCCCCCCGGCCCTGCCCGTACATGACCGCCCCGAGGGCGAGAGCACCCGCGACGATCAGGTAGACCAGATATTGGCCGAGGGCCTGTCTCACACCAGCTCCTCGTGGGACTTGCGCCAGCGATCGTAGATAATGAAGCCAGTGAGTCCGACGATCGCCGCGATCATCAGCGCCTGCATGGGATCGATGCCAAACAGGTCAGCGATACCCTTGCCGTCTTCCAGCGCATAGCGCGCCTCAGACACAGCCCCAAGTCCGCCGAGGCTACCGAGGCCCAGCGCCGCGCCAGCGGTCTTGGATCGAGTGATCGGCTTGCCGGTGGTCTGGCCTAGCTCCAGAGCTTCAGCGAAGCGCACGAAGTACGCCTTGCGCTCTGTGAGGTGGTTGTAGCCGCCGTTGACCCTCTTGGTGATCTTCTTGACCACAGCCCCTGTGGCGCCCTGATCCGCGATGACGCCGAGCTTGCGGTCCTGCCAATAGAAGACCGCGGACTTGACTGCCCACTCGGGGGTCTCCAGCAGCTGAGGCTTGGACACGAAGTCGACACCCATGGCGCGCGCCAGAGCGGTAGTGTTGTAGCGCCCCGTGGTCTGGAAAATGCCCCGGCCCCGGTACTTGGCGCCATCCCCCGGCTGGGTGTTGCCAAGCATCTTGGCGACGTGCTTGCGACCACCTTGCGGGCCGTACATCCGATTAAAGTAGGCGGTGCCGCCGTACTCCCTGAACGTGCGGAAATGCGCGGTCTCAACAGCCGCTTGCGCGAGGAAGTGAGCCAGACGCAGCGGCGTGTCGACGCCACCCTCGATCAGCACATCGGTGTGATCGATGATAGCATTGCGCACATGGGGCTTTGCATCCGGCACGACGCTGAGGGCCTTGCGGACCAGCTCGGCGTCTACCGGCGCTCTCAGCCTCGCTGGGCGCCGCTTGGGGCGCAGCCAGCCGAACATTAGACGCCGCCCCCCTCAACGGGCGCAATTGCCGCGAGCATTGCCTCCTTTTTCGATGGCGCAGGAAGCAAGGCAAGTCTGCGCAGGGACTTGCAATCGCGCCCTGTGCTGCCCGCGTAGTCCCCGTTGAAGAGTACGTCGATCTGATGCCGCCCAGCTTCAAGTGTGACTGTATCCTCCCCGACCCTGAAGTCGCGCGCAGACCCGCCATCCGGCAATTCGCGGGCCGTGATCAGGTTGCCCTCCAAAGCCGCCGCCAACCGCTTGCACTCATCTTTGCTAAGTTTGTCGTTCTTCATCTTGCTCATCCTTTACGAGAGATAGCTGAGGTCGCCCGAGCTGTAGCTCACCGCAACGAAAACCCCACGGTGCTTCGCAACAATAAACTCCTCGGCTTCGCCAAGTTGATAGAGCAGGCCCTTACTCGCTGCGGAGTAGACGTGGTCCCCGCCGTTGCCCTGAACATACAAAGCCCCATCAGCAACAAATGCACGCGCGTCCTCGCTAAACTGGGTCGGCATGTACGAGAAATTTATGCCGTCACTTGAGTAGTGATAGCCGTCCTTTCCGAATGCATAGATCGCACCATCAAACTCAATGACGTCCGTTGGCTTGCTGCCCGCACTGACCCCAGCGCAGTCCGTCCAGCCCGAACCGGGGACAAAGTACTGCGGCGGGTTGTCTTCGCGCGGGCGGTAGAAGCGCCCGTATGTGGGGGAGTAGCACACCTGCCAGCCGTCGCCGCCGGGGGCGGTGCCGCTGTCGGTGGGGGCTGTTGCGAAGCCATCAGGAGAATAGCTGTAGTAGACAGTGGTGGTGGTCCAGCGAGACATGAACAGCACGCCGCCTGCGGAATCAACCGCCAAGCCCACACGCGAAACTACGTCATCATTGACCGACAGAGCCCCCGCTGGTGCGGGGGTCCATGAGATAAGGTCACTAGACCAAATAATATCGCCGCCAGACCCCGTATCCTTGGATACCGCAATATACCGCGCCCCATCGTGGACAATGCCCGCAAAACCACGGCTTGAGGCGTCAATCATTTCCTTGGGGATTTCCGCCCAAGATTTCCCATCCTGCGATACAGCCAGAGGCCCCGCCGGGCCAGACGTCGAGGAGTTAAGCATGGCGACAACAACTGAATCGCCGTCGCTCGCAGATTGGTAGTGATCGACGGCGCCAGTTGGATTGAACGCAGGCACCCAGTCGGTAATAATCGCATTAGCAATTGACGTACTGCCCGCCGGGGACGGAGAGACCCAGCTCGACCCACTCAGCATCTTCAACTCGCCGTTGGTGGTATCCAGCCGGTAGGCGGTGCCGTCCTCGACAAAGTACTCATACTGACCGGAGGTGGAAGCCACAGCAGTGGCATTCGACCAAGTGTCGGTCGCCGGATCAAATTGCTCAAGATCAGGCGTATCCACGTTGTGGCGATAGAACACGCCGCCGGCGCTGAAATACTCGTAAGGATCGACGTCAATGGACGTCACGCTTGCCCACGTGTCCGTAGCTGGATCAAGCTTCTCAAGATCGTCGGTCCCGACGACGTGCCGGTAAAAACCACCGTCCGACTCGAAATAATTGTACTTTGCCCCGAAGGTGCTTGTGAAGGTAGCCATTAGCCCACAACCCTTTCTACTGCCTGCCACTGCCCTGCAATGAAGGTCATTTCGATTCCTGTTTCGTCCACGTCGAGCGTGAACGTCGCCGCGCCCGCGATGGTGTTGCCGTTGCCCACGATCACGACATCATTCGCGCCAAGCCGGTACACGGCGGTCTTGTCGCCGACCGCCGGAGCGGCGGGCATCGTGGCGTTGATTGCGCCGCCCGAGGTGTCGCACCAGTACTCACCCCCAGCAGCTGCGGTGAAGTCTGCGGCGGGGTTGGTTGGCGCTTGAGGGGTGGCGCTGGTGGCCCACGCCGCACCATCCCACCATTCAGACTTCCCGAGGTCTGTGTTGAAACCTTCTTGGCCAACGTAAGGCGATGCTGGACGCGCGGCGGTTGCCCAGCTGGTGGGCTCCCACGTCACGTTGCCCGCGCCATCGTTGCGTAGGTATCCCTCAGAGTCCGCAGGAAGCGCAGCAGCGGAAGCGACCCACGTCAGATTGCCAGCGCCGTCGTTTGTCAGTGTGCCGGCGGCGTCTGGGGGGAGCGTTGCCCCGCCGCCGCCTGTGGCGACCAGACGCCAAGCTCCGTCGGCGGTGTACTCATACGCCCGACCGTTGGCAGCAGTGTGCTGCGTTCCTACTGCTGGTGCTGTGGGGAATGCCATGCCTCGTCCTTACGCTACTTGCAGCCAAATGTCGGACGTGCCGTCATTCGTGCGCTTGTACAAAATGTCATCGTCGGAATCGTACCAAGTGTCGCCCACGTTGGGCGCAGCCGGGGGGACAGGATTGACGGTATGAATCGGCGCGGAGAACTGGATCGTGCCCGCGACATCGTTGAACGTGACGCCGGTGGCGGAGCTAAGCGCCGCCTTGACCAGATCGTAAATCGTAATCTCGGAGATCACACCGCCTGAAACGTCGTATACGTTCAGCTTGTCGTTGAGAGGGTCAGTGGCGGCGGCAACAAGTACCGGCTGGGTGCCATCGCCCAATGTCATTGAGAAGTCGTCTGCCACACGCTTCACGCCGCGAGATGCGGTCAGCGACCCCATGGCATTGACAACGGTTGCAGTAATGGCCTGAGACAGCATGAGGTCGTTGGTGTTGTCCAGCGTAACCCCCGCGGCGCGGATTGCTTCTCGCAGCTGCACGGTAATTACATTGAGCCAAGACGCGGTCACGATGGTGCCGTCGGCCGTCCCCGGGCCAGTACAGTCCTTAAAATAGGTATCGATCCCGACACCCGACACATTGGGGTCAAGGGGCGGTCGCGTGGTCGCGTAGTTTGGAGATTGCGGGCCAAGTGCCGTCATATGCGTATCCTCATTGCCAATATGGCACGGTATAGGAACCTAGATAGGGTCGCCCGCGCCCGAAGAAAACCCTTGCCGATTAAAACAGCGTCAGCCGCGGTGAGCGGAGATCAGGCAACGATATTGCCGTTGGTTTGCTTCCGCCAATTCGCGCCGTCACAGTAGACCATACCCTCAGCGCCGCCGACACCTGCCATCCCCTCGCAGTAGGTGGCGGCGCCCTTCCCCGCCGACCCGGCCGGTGGCAGCAGCGATGGAGAGGAGTAGGAGCCCATCTTAACGCACCTCGGATCACCGATGGTGGCGACATTCACCCAGCGCTCGGATGAGCCGTCGTGAGCCCGCACGAGGACCTCCCCCGTAGCGGTGTCCGTCCACAGGTCGCCGGGCGCAGGGTTGGCCGGCGCACCCGGGCTCGATGTTGCCTTGGTGACGGGGAACACCTCATCAAAGGACGCAGCGGCCCACCCTGCGCCGTCAAAGCACTTTACCACAGCGGGCGCTGAGCCGGTATCGACCCAGAGGTCTCGGCGGCGGGGAGCTGACGGGGCGGTGGGCGCGATTGTAGTCCGATCGAACATACCCGCGTCCGCCAAAGCGGAGAGCACCAAGTCGGACAGGTGCGCGCGCTCCGCATCTCCGAGCTTATCGGTCGGTAGGAAACAGACAGTGTGGGCGGCGTTATTGAACTTGGTCATCAGATTGTCCCCATGGGTCGTGCTGTTGAGGCGGAGGTGTCGATCGATGCGTTGACTTCTGCGATACTGACGCGCCGAGTTCCCCCAGCGCTCGCGTCGTGGATCGGAATGTAGTCGTTGACTGGATCCACACTGGCCACCGGCAGCAGAGTTGAGACATCCAATTTAAGCACGCGGTCCTGCGAAAGGTCCCCGCCCCCGATCAGCCCCGGCCCTGCGAGAACCGCGGTGGATGAGGTCAGGAACGCTCCGGTAGAAAGGTTCAGGGTGATCCTTCCTGTCGCCGGATTCTTATCCATGGTCAGAGTTGTGCCTGAGGGTGGGACCAGCACGGCGTTCAGTATCTCGTAGGGCGAGATACTGCCAAAGTCGCCTACCGAAGTGTCTTGGATGACCAGAAGGTCGTTTTTAGGGTCAACTTTTGTCATGCTTCACGCCGTCATTGTCTTGAGGGTTGCAACATCGATCTCAATCTTGTTGCCCGTTTTCTTCAGGCCCGACCCGACTACCAGCGAGTCAATGCTGCCGTAGAACTTCACGGCCTGCAGGACCATATTCATGTCGCCGTCGGTTATGGTGATGGGCGCGCCATCCGCCACAGCCTGCCGCACCAGATTGCGCAGCGAGCCGAGGATCATGTTGAAGAATGCCGCATCAAGAATCGTGCCGTTTTGATCCCCCGGGGTGCAGTCCACTACCCATGTATCCACACCCCACCCGGCCCGGTTGTTCGTGATCCCCGGTGGCAGTGAGGTTGCGGAGTTGTAGCCCTGCGGGCCGAATGCAGTATTGGTCGCCATATCAGCTCCAGATCATTTCAATCGCCAACACGGTGTGCGCGGGCTTAATCTCGTTCATTGCGGTCAGGAGCGTATCAATACCCAAGCCCCTGAGGGGCTGGCACGGGTCTCCTGCGGATACGCACCCGGTGAGGCACCACGGGTCCAGAAAGGGGGACTGAGCTTGCTGGTTCACCATCGACGCCGGAACGTCGATCGTCAGCTTCCAGTGGTGCGCGTGGTTGGTGTATGGCTTGAACTTTCCGGTTGCGTCCCGGCAGTGCGGGAAGTCCTCCTTCCCATACAGCGGCGTAAGATTTCCATTTACCCCGCTAAGCGCAGGGCCGGCGCAGTACCCGGCATCGATCCGAGGCCCGGTGGGGGCCTCTGGCTTGACGAACCATCCAGCGAGGTTGCAGCACCCGTCGCCAAGCGCCGCGCTACCCAGCAAGGACCCGGGGACGGTCGCGCACGTTACCTGCTGCCCACCGCCTTGCAGCCAGTCTTCAGGACCGGGGTGTTCTACGGCCCTACCCGCCCAGCTCGCGTTAATCTCAGTCAGGCCGAGTCCCGAACCGGCATCCGCTGGCTCTGGGGTCACCCCAAGCTGAGCGCAGCCGGTGATGCACCCTCCAGCCACCAGTGGCGGGATGCCTGACACGTCCTCGCAGGTCACGACCCACCCAAGCGCCGTCGCCACACTGGTGAAGTAAGCGCAGTCGCCGCCGCCCTGCGCGGCCACCTTAGCGCAAATGTCGGCTCGCAGGTTGGCTCTCGGGTCAGCATCCGGCTTCAAGCAGACCAGCGGTGCGTCTACTTGCTCTTGGTACTCGATGCCGTACTGCTCAGCCCAGATTTCTAGCGTCTCGTCCGCGCCCTCGCAGAAGAACTCGCTTACCAAGGCGCACGCCCGGTCCTCGAAGTACTTCACAACCTCAGCGAAGCCCTTCCAGTATCGCATCATCGTAGAGTCAGGATCGCGCGGCCACGCCCGGCCCCGAGGCAGGAGGTCAGCTACCTGCTCAAGCTGCGTATCCACATCCGCCCCGCAAAGGGCGGCGGCGCTGTCGGAAAGCTGAGTTTCGCAAAAGCTTGTCATGCGGACACCTCGATGAATGCCTCATCAAATACGGGTAGCCGCCCAACAGGGATCGCGTAGTCGGTGGCGGGCAGGACAACCCGGTGGTATCGCTCGCCGGTGGCGTTTGCCACGGCCTGCCATACCCACGACTGGCGGATGTAGACGGTGTCGTCGACCGTCGAGACCTCCGCCTTCTCGGCAATCATGTTTTTCAGCTCAGCCTTCACATTTGCCACAACCGCTGGAGTGTACGGGGACAGGCCGGTGATCTCGATACGCACTGGCTCGGGGATGGGGGCGGACACGGTGACATTGGCCGTGATCGGCTTGAGGCTATCGATGTAGGCCTGCACGATCGAGACGTCCGCAGCGTTGGGCACGCCGTCGGGGTACGAGTCATCCATCGTGAACCAGACACCAACCGTGCCGGGACCGTATGCGGTGGGCGCGACCCAGACCCGGGTGACGCCGGAGACCTCGCCCGCCCAGCGCACATAGTCTGCCCTTGATCCAGCATGAGGGGGAGTCTGCAGTCGATGCAGTAGTCGGCGCCGAAGCGTGGTGTCCGACTCGATGGCTGCGCCGCCGTTGATGCCGTCGCTTACGGTTTCGGATGTGGCTGGCACGCCTGCTATCACCGCGATCATCGTCAGCTCAGAGCCGCCGGAAAGGTTGTAATCCTCCCCAGAGGCGTCAGCCTCCAGCAGCAGGGTGGCCGTACCCGAGGCATCAACGCGGGTCTCCTCCAGCACATTATACAGCAGGCCTGCCGCGTTTTGATACTGGGTCCCTGCCGGGATTGCGGCCATGTGCGTCCCGCCGGTGACAGTAGCCAAGCCGGTCGCTCTGATATCCAGCCGGCGAGTGATGCCGTAGCTCTGCGCGTGCCGGTCTAAAAACTCACCGTCGGCCGTGAGGGGGAACGCCTGCTTAGCCAAATAATCCTGCCGTGAGAACAGCTCCCAGATGCGGCCAGAGATCACTTTCGCGGAGATCGTGATATTGTTTGGCCACACCGTAAAGTCGGTGCCGGGCAAGTGCATGGTGAACGCAGCCCGGGTCCGCTCGGTGATGTCTTGTAGGGAGGGAATGCTCCACGCCATTCTTGCCGTCCTTGCCGCATCGGGTTACCTGTTTGGCATATAGGGCGGCAATGTGCTGGGTTAAAGGCCCGAGACCTGCCCCCACAGGCGTGAGAACCGCTGGCTGTAGCGCTTCTGGCCGTCGCGAGAGTAGACATTGATCTCAATGTAGACGTGACCAGACCCCCGGTCAGCCTCCACCTCCACCGCCCGGCTTGCTATGGCGCCCTGATCCTCAAGCGTCTGCAGGGAGTCGTATACCGTGTCCTTGATGCCCTTCAGCGTCTCATCGGTGATCGCGCTGCGCTCGTAGAGCCACAGCAGTGAGCCCAGCTCTGTCTCACCGTCCTCCGCCCGCACGTCGACCTGATCGCCCCACCACCCCCTGCGGTCGTCAGCTGAAGTTGGTAGGTCGCGGTCGTCGGGTGCGCGAGCATCAGAGAAGACGCAGAGAATGATCGAAGTAAGCAGCACAGCGTTATCCCTGAGATCACCACCCTCAAGGACCCAGTCGCCCATGCTGCCGCCCGACGCCCAGTCGGTATCCCACAACAGCAGATTGTCGCGATCGCATACGCTATACTCGGAGGGTCGTGTCATACCGGGTTACCTGTAGTTGATGGGCCGCTGCTGACGCCCGAGTGCTTGTGATCGTCACCTACATTGGTGCCATTGTGGGTGAGCGAGCCGCTCTCGATCTTCACGTCGCTCGCCGCCAGCGTAATGGTGCCGCCCGCGTTGACCGTGTAGTCAGCTGCAGCCGTGATGGTCACCTTGCCGTCTGCCATGCTCACGATATTGCCCCACTGGTCGGTGATCGTGATGCCCGCAGTGGTCAGCTTTACGGTCTGACCGCCCGCGTCATACAGGACTGTCTCGCCGATCCCCGTGTCTTTCTGCCGGTACGCTGGGTGTGTTGCGCTCAGCACCTGCGCACCGTCCCGCGTCCCGCCGATCGACAGCATCACGACATCGCCACCCGGCGGGCAGACAGCGGTCAGACCGAAAGGCTGCCAGTTCTGGACCTTGTCCATCTCCTCACCGTAAAGCCCGAAGACCCTCTGGCGCTGGAGCCCCGGCTGGTCATCGGTATCCAGAAGCACGCCGCGAGAGATAGAACTGGACATGCGAGTCTTCAGCTCGGCGACTTCCGCCTTCAGCTGCATTACCACTTCCACTAAGTCCGTCATTGGGGTCCCACCGGCCATTTCCATGCACCCCATTCGCCGAGCTGCGAAGGGGGATTTACGCCATTCTCCGGCTCGACGCCGTCGTAGGCTTCACTTCCGCTGCCTGAGGAGCTGCCAGCCCCGCCGCGCCGCTTCTTGCCGCCGGTGCTTTTCGAGGCCTTCGGGGGCACGAGCTTCAGGTCGCAGCGTGAGCCGTTGTCGTCCTGCGTGTACTTGACGCTCTCGATGAGCATCTCGTGATCCATCTTCAACATCGCCGACTGGACGTAGACCAATCGATCTGGCGCCCATAGCTGGCCATCGAGGTGAAAGCCCTGCACGGTGACGTCCGCTTTCACGCTCTTGCCTGCGATCCGGCGGGCCTGCCACGAGGCGCGCTCTGCGGCGGTCTGCGTGGGAGAGGCAATCTCTGATACTGCCACATGGGGCCTGTAGCGCTTCACAGTGCGATCGACAGCTCGACCTACCTCCTGCGCCGCCTGCGTGCCGTAGCGCCCCTCAGCGCCCGCCAGCTGGCTTTTCACTTCATAGTCTGAGAACTTCTGCGCGTCGGAGATCGTGGCGCTACCAGCCAAGAAGGGCCATTGTCCTTGCACAAGTGCGCCGGACAGGCGATCCCCGTCGGTGCCCTTGGAGAGCTTCATGTTTCCGTCAGGCAACCCCTGCAGGTTCAACCCGTAGCTCTTGGAAAGCCTGTTGATCGCCCCACAGATCGTCTCGCCTTGGTTGACCTGAAACTTCGTGATGCGCTGGGTGTCCTCAGGCACCTCGACAGTAATCCCGACGATGCCCGCCAGCTCGTTGGCAATCTGACCCACGGTCATGTTCTCGAAGCGCCCAGTCGCGTGTCGAGCAGAGCAGTCCACTGCATCCTGAGACTTCCCCCGCCCCGAGATTGTCACGCTGTGACTGTTCGCGTCAAACGTCGGCCTGTACTCGTTGATGTATCCACGCACCAGCAAGTGACCGTCCGCGTAGATTGCGACCTCGTCACCCGGCGACATCCAAAATGGAGCGTCGAGACCATCGGGGCTGACCTCGATGACCGTGGCGGTGAACCCGCGCGTGGCCTTAGTGGAGCTGGCCTCGACAGAGATCGAGGTCCAGTTGGCGTACTCCTTGCCGTCATGCAGCATCGTCAGCCCCATCAGCGCGCCAAGACCTCGATGTAGGGGCCGATCGCGGCGGGGTTGGCGGCGCGGTTGCGGGAGATCAACTCCTCCGCCCGGGTGGGGTCATTGTACAATTGGTGTGCCAGCGCGAGCGCGCTCGTGCGCCGGGGCATGGTCATCGTTACGATGGGCGAGCTGTCAGTCCACTTGCGCGAGACCTCCTCGGTCAGGCGAGCGCGGAATCGGTCGAAGTCCTCGAAGAGCTGGGGCTCTGTTCGTGGGTCGATCAGCATGCCTTCGCTCTCCAGCCAGCGGACCAGTTCGTTGCGGGCCTGCGTGGCCTCCCCCCTGCCCGGGTAATCCCGAGCTGACGTGGCTTCTGCCCACAGGCCGCCAGCCACACGTCGCATTAAGCGGTCGGTTGCGATGGCCACCTCGCTCGCGCGGATAGCGGTGCGCGACCCCACGATGGGCGCTCGGCGCTCGACGCCGGTGAAGATCATCTCGCGAAGCGATTGGGCTGCAGCTCCAGCCGATACAGGCGCGGCGCGCCACTGATCGACGAGCGGCGCGATCAAGTCTTTGATGGCGACCCCGCCGTCCACTACCGCTTCAGCTTTGTCATACAAGTTGCCGATCGAGCGGGCCAATGCTGCGCCGCTCTGGACCTCTGTTACCAGCCGGGAGCCCTCGAAGTCATTCGCCCAGCCGCGGAGGGTGTCGACGAAACCAGCTCGCGCGCTGTCGCCATACTGACGGATATCTGACAGCACGCTGCCATTAAATACATCGGCAGCTGACCCGACGAATGAGTCCAGGGCGTTGTTGATACGGAATGATAGGAGATCGCCGCCGAAGCTGGGCTTCTCGCGGCTCTCAGGGACCAGCCTCATCGTGAACCGGATCATGCCCAGCTCGTCACGGCTCTCCTGAACGTCCAGCGTCAGGCACTTTGCAGACTGAGCGGACGGATAAAAGGGATGCCTGAAGCTTTGAGCATCCCCGCTCTCGCACACCTCGATCAGCCGGTCGCGGACATCCAGCCACTCGGGGCCAGTGATGTAGCCCGTGATGCTGACCTCGCGGGCCTTGCGGCCCAGCTGCTCCGTGAAGTGGGAATTTGACCCCGGGAACTCATGAACGACAGACCTATGACCGTAGCTATTGTCTGCCGACTCCACATGAAAACCCACACCGCCAAAACTGGCGGCGCGGAGCTGGGATCGAATCTCACTAAGGCTCAGACATGTCATCTCCATCATGTGGGATGGTGTTGCCCATTTGACAATGGCAACTAGCACAGTTGAATCTGTTCACATAGCCCTCAAGCTCCTCAATGAGGCCCTCCATAACCTTGATGGCCTCACGCGCCTCCAAGAGGGCATCGATTGCCAGCCCCTGAACATTCGACATAATCTCACTCCATTACATATGTTAAGCATGCAGGGGAGGTGTTTAGAGCATCAATCTGGGGTTGGTAATATCCTTCAAGTAGACAGGAATTAGGCATGAACTGGGCAAACGTGGTGAAGCGATACCGGGAGAGGACGGGAATGCTGCAGAAGCAGCTTGCCCATCAGCTTGGAGTTGATTCGGTGACGGTGTCCCGATGGGAGCGCGGCGTAACTGAGCCGAATCTCATCGTAAAGAGACAACTTAGAGCTGAGATTCCCAGTTCAGCGAGCTCCTCGCCGGCGGTTCGCTGCATACTGAAAAACAGCACAAAGGCGGCCTCAGCAACATCCCTGAGCACACTTCGAGTGCGGGCTGTAAACGAACTGTACTGCGAGCTCTATGGCGTCACTGAGGATGAAGTCGTGGGCAAGGATTGGCGTGACGTCTCCTCTGACTGGCTTCGGGAGGAGGGGGAGGCCTCAGGAGTACTCAGAGGGTTCATGACTGGGAGGCTGGCCTCAGCTCGTGTCGAGCACAACGTCAACTTACGTGGCAAGTTTCTGTGCGGATCGCGCAAAACGATTCTGCGTCTCGATCTCCTCGGTATCGAGCCCCTCGCCCTCACATACAGCTCCGTGTGTGAACCCGTGCGTGAAAACCGCGTCCTGAGTATGGTCACGATGGAAGAAGCAATCGAGGCTGGGCTCCGAGAACTGTAGAGCCCAGCCGGTCTTTTAGCGCAAGCCTTACAGCTCGATGACGGTCAGCGTTCCGCCGTTATGAACGTGAGCGCCTGTCACCCCGGCGACCTGAAACCGAAACTCGTCACCAGCATTCAGTTCGAGCACAGCACGGTGACGCATAACAACTGAGTTTGTATCGGTCGCCGCGCCAACCACGTCCGTTGGCGGGCTTGCGAGTGCAACTCCACTGTTCACACGGAAGTTGAAATAGATGGCGTCTGACGTCGTCCCCATAGGGTCTTGGAGGATCGCAGCGGACACTTCAATATCGTAAAGGCCGTCATTCGGTGCCGTGAACTTACCCGAAGATTGATCAATCGAGCTGGTCACGTCAACCTCCGCCGGGGTCCCGAACCAGTTAACGTAGTAGTTCATGTTTCGTGACCCCATCGCTGGGATCTCCACGAATGCCCGCGCGGGCGTGCCTGCGGTAGCCGCCGGATCAACCCACGTCCCGTCCGACTGAAGGAGAAACGTGCCCTCGCCGAAGGGCGGTTCGGGAACAAGACCGCCGCGCGGGAAGGGAGACGTGCCGCCCTGCATGAGCATAGGAATGTTCTTGGTGACGCCGGTCTCGTCAGTGAAGCGCAGATCGAGCGAGAACATGTCCAGCCAAAGGTTCGTTACCGCCTCTTCAAAGTGATGCAGGCCGTCTGAGCCAACTGTGAGCGAGTTGTTCGCGTCAGCCGACACGCCTTGCGCCGGGTGCTTATGGTCCTCACGAGCGGAGGCGGTCGACACACCGACCGCGCCAGTGGCGTCATCGGCGGCTGGCGAGACGTTGGTGGCAGGGGAGCCAGCGCCGCCGCTAGAGTAATGCAGCCCGTCGGAGCCCACGGTGATGGTGTTGCCAGCATCAGCCGAAGGAGCTTGAGCAGGGTGCTTATGGTCGCTGCGCGCAGCCTCAGCCGCAGTGCCTACTGCGCCGGCAGGGTCGTCAGACGCAGGCGATACCACGCCCGAAAGAGTCGCCCCCGCAGAATACAGCAGGTTATCCGATCCCAAAGTGATCGCGTTCCCCGGGTCCGCAGAGGGGGCCGTGGCGGCGCCGGTCAGGCCTGAAAGGTCAAGGGCGAAGGTCGATCCGTCGTCGCGGGTAAAGGTCGCAATTCCTGTCGCGCCGTTTAGCGCAGCGGAAACCACGCGCGGGTTGTTCGCATACGGCGCCAAGTCGATGTTGGTCAGGATGCCGTTCTCATCGAAGTAGCGGAGGTTTGTACCCACCATGCTCAATGCCGTGACCGACTCGCTGAAGTACAGGCCGCCGTCAAAGCCGACGGTAATATCGTTGCCGACATCGAAGGAAGGTGTGCTGCCGCCGGCCGCCACCACTGACCACGTCAGTACGCCACTGCCGTTATTAAGCAGTACCCCCGGCGCGTCAGCTGGCAGAACGAGGGGATCGGTGGATCCCGCAGCGGGGTTAGGCCGCGTGGTGGTTCGGTAGGGGGTTGAGTCTGGGTCAGCCCCGCCATACGCGATCACCTCACCATCGGCGAGCAATTGAGCAGCATCGACCGCGTCAATGGTGAAGATGTCACCGCTGCGGTAGGTTTCGCGGACGATGGAGGCACCGCCCCCCGAGACACGCTGGACGACCACCTCATTGCGGTCGGGAGAAACTTGATAGCGGGGCATCGATCACCTCTTGTCTGATTTGCTTGATATGTGGTTATGGATTGCCATTTTGGCAAGGATGAAGGTGCACTGCTGGCGCCTTCGGATTGCGTCAGAGGTAAGGCGACAGCTCCACGATGGTCAGAAAGCTCTGCTTGTGATTGGTGACATCGCTGACGCCGGTGACGGTAATCCGAATTTGGTCGCCAGCATCCACCCGCACGAGCCCGTGCACGACGGTATTCAGCTCCTCACCGGGGCGTGTGAATGCGCCCGGGTTGATCTCCATCGGAACCCTCGCGGCGCCGTTGACTTCAATGTTATGCAGCATCGTATCGTCGCCAACAGGGCCGTTGTTGTCCCACGTCAGGATCGAGCGGACATCGTAGACCCCATCACGCGGCGCGTAGAAGACCCCATTTGATGTGTTCATTGACCCGGTGGTGTCGACATCGCGCCCGACACCGTTGTAGTGCACCGCAAAGTTAGAGCTCCGCAGCCCCGTACCCGACAGGTCCTTGACCTGCACCATGGCGCGAGTGATGCGCGGCTCAAGCGGGTCAATCCAAGTTCCAGCTCCCGACAGAACCTTGCCTTCGTCACCTGCAGCAGGCGCCGGAACCGTGCCGCCCATGCCAGCGATTGCAGCAGTCGCGCCAGTCATTTCCATATCGAGCAGGTTCGCCACCCCCGCCTCGTCCGTGTAGGTCAGGCGCTGGGCTGCAGGATCAAGAACGAGCTGAGTCACGGTGTCTTGGTGGTAGTGCAGCCCATCTGAGCCGACGGCGATCTCGTTGCCGACGTCAGCCGACACACCTTGAGCTGGGTGCTTGTGGTCCTGCCGAGCGGCCCTGAGCGTGGTGCCCGCAATGCCGACGGCGTCGTCAGCGGCGGGTGAAGGGGTGCTTGCGAAGTCAATCGCAGTCGTGAAGTGCAGCCCGTCGGAGCCCAGAGTAATTCCGTTGCCGGGGTCGGACGACGGGGGCTGGGCCGGATGCTTGTGATCCTCGCGAGCTGCCTGACTGGCTGTGCCGTTGGCGCCGGTGAGGTCGTCCGCCGCGGGAGGCACGACGCTACCCAGAGCCGCACTGGCGGAGTAGTGGAGGCCATCGGAGCCCACGGTAATCGCGTTGCCCGGGTCCGCTGAGGGGACCTGAGCTGGATGCTTGTGATCCTCGCGCGCTGCTTCGCCGGAAACGCCCACAGCCCCCGCTCCGTTGTCCGCGGCGGGAGGGATCGAGTTTGCCAAAGGTGTCCCTGCCGCGTAGTGCAAGCCATCCGATCCGACGGTGATCGAGTTTCCTAAATCAGTCGAAGGCTTCTGGGCGGGGTGCTTGTGGTCTTCGCGGGCCGCCTCTGTCGACACCCCCACGACGCCAGTGACGCCGTCCGCGGCAGGCGATACTGCATCAGCCAGCTGCGGCTCGGGGGCAAAGTGCAGGCCATCAGAACCCACGACGATCGCGTTGCCAGCATCGGCGGACGGCGCCTGCGCAGGGTGCTTGTGATCCTCACGGGCTGCGTCAGTCGACACACCCACCGCCCCTGTTGCGTCATCAGCAGCTGGCGAGACGACGGCCGCGAAGGAGGCCTCGGGCGCGTAGTGCAGGCCGTCAGCCCCAACAGCAATCGCGTTGCCCGGGTCAGCCGACGGCGCTTGCGCAGGGTGCTTGTGATCCTCACGTGCCGACTCGAGAGAGATGCCGACCGCGCCGGTGGCGTCATCGGCGGCTGGCGAGATACCGTCGGCCATCGGCGCCTCGGGGGCGTAGTGCAAGCCATCAGAGCCCACGGTGATCCCGTTGCCGGGGTCAGAGGACGGCGCTTGAGCTGGGTGCTTGTGATCCTCGCGGGCGGACTCGAGAGACACGCCAACGGCTCCGGTGGCGTCATCAGCGGCAGGCGAGACGGCATCAGCCATTGGCGCCTCTGGTGCGAAGTGCAGGCCGTCGGAGCCTACGACGATCGCATTTCCGGCGTCGGCCGAGGGGGCTTGAGCGGGATGCTTGTGGTCGCTCCGCGCCGCATCGGGCGCGACCCCGACAGCGCCAGTTGCGTCATCGGCCGCCGGGGGTGTCGTGACGGCGATCTTAAGCGCTACCGGCTCAACCATGAGCCGCTGCCAAAAGCCCGGCATTGCGCTCTGTCGGAACCAGTTGACGTAGTCGTCATGGAACTCGACGTGCAGGTCGCCGACCTTAGGTGTCGCAGGCGGGTTAGCAGGAACAGGGCCTGCGTTGCTGCCGCGCTCGTCGCCGACCGTGATCGTGTTCCCACCCACCTCCGCGATATCGAGGAAATGAAGTCCGTCGGTCCCCACGGTCAGAGCATTGTCGATATCCGAAGATGGTCGCTGTGCTGGGTGCTTATGGTCCCCTCGCGCATACGCGGGATCGGTGCCCACGGCGCCAGCCGGGTCATCGGACGCCGGCGAGACGGCGGTAGCAGGGTTGCCGGGGAGAAGCGCCGACAGGTCCAGATTGAACGTGGAAGCATCGTTACGGGTGAACGTAGCAACACCCGTGAGAGTGTTGAGCGATGCGGAAACCACGCGGGCAAGATTGCTGGCGTATGGCGACAGGTCAATGGTCGTGGTCGCGCCGGTCTCGTTAACAAACTGCAGGTCGTGACCCACCAGCGTGAGGCCTGTGACAGCTTCAGCAAAGTAAGGCTTGCCGTCACCCCCCAAGATGATGTCGTTGCCGGGGTCCGCGGAAATCTGGCCAGTGGCGATCGAGAGCGGCATCCACGTCAATACGCCAGTGCCATCGTTTCGCAGGACCCCCTGCTCGTCGGTGGGGAGCTTGAAGGGGTCAGTGTTGCCGGCCGCGGGGTTGGCAATAATTCGGGTCTTGTACGGAAGAGAGTCAGGGTCCAGCCCGGTGTAGAGCACGACCTCTTTATCCGCGAGCAGCTGGGCTGCGTCGACGGCATCGATCGTGACGATGTCGCCTTCGCGGTAATGCTGCCGCTCGATGGTCGCGCCGAAGTTGGTGACGCGCTGAATGACCATATCGTTATGGCGGGGAGTGACTTGATAGCGGGGCATTGATTACCTCTTGAAAGTTGCCAACGGCACGGCGGATTAAGCCAAGCTCGACAGGTCGATTGCGTTCGCGACACCAGCCTCATCCGTGAAGGTCAGCTGGCTTGTGGCGGGGTCAAAGGTGATGGTCGTGACGGTTTCCGTGACACGCAGGTCCCCTACGCTTGCGCGTCGAAGCGTGCCGTTGGAGAGCTGGATCAGGACCATCTCGCCGCCGGAGAAGCCGGCCACCTCTGCCGGGGTTGCAGCGGAGATGGCAGTGAACGTGTCCTTGGTCGCGGCTGGCGTCAGCGCCGGCAGGGCGATGTTCTTCTGAACCCCGAGCTCGTCGACGTACTGCAGCTGGCGCGTCACAGCGTTGAGGGACAGACTCGTCACCGACTCCGCGAAGTAATGCAGGCCATCGCCGCCCATGCCGATGCTATTGCCCGCGTCAGCTGAGGGGGCCTGAGCGGCGTGCCGGTGGTCGGCGCGGGCAGCCTCAGTCGAAGAGCCGGCAGCGCCAACATGGCTCGTGGCTGGCAGGGTCGCGCCGTTGAGTTTGACGACGTTGCTGATATCCAAGACTGACGAGACGCCATCCTCGTCGATGTAGGTGAGCAGCTTGTCCCCATCGAAGCTCAGGCCGGTCGTGGTTTCGGCGAGGTAATGGAGGCCATCAGCGCCCACCGTGATGCTGTTACCGGCATCGGCAGAAGGAGTCTGAGCGGCGTGCCGGTGGTCCTCGCGCGCCTTCAGCGGGGATACGCCCGCCGAGCCTGTCGCCCCAGTGGCGGGGGGCGGCGCTGAGGCGGCATCGGCGCGCGTGTCGATTGTAATCGAGCTGCCCGCGCCGTTGTCGATGTTGAAAGTCCCATCCCCGTTATCCGTCAGGGTGGCCCGTAGCGAGGCGAGGCTCACCGTCACATCCCCGGTCATAGGGCTGTTGTCGTGCAAAGACAGGATGTCAGACGTGAGTGACGCCGAGGTAATGCGGACGTCGTTGGACAAGTGAGAGAGATCGATCTTAGTGATCAATCCAGTCTCATCCATGTAGGACAGCTCATTTGAGACGTAGCTGTAGCCTACGGCGGTGAGAACGTCTGGCCCTCCATGGAAGTCCACCGTATTGCCGAGCCCGTCGTCGTGGCGGAACTTGTTCCCAGTTTGCGGGGTGAGGGTCGACTTAACCGCACCGGGGCCAGCGGGGTCCCACGCGAGGCCCCCTACCCCATCATTCTTAAGCCACCCGGCAGCGCCGGCCGGGAGCGGGCTGTCGATGTATGCCGCGGCTGTGGGGGCTACCTCCACGCTCACGGGAGCTGAGGCGAATACGGCACCAGTGGCGGTGGCGATGCCCTCGGCGATCATGTCCGCACCCTCAAGGGAATTGACCTCGATCGTGGAGCCGGCGCTGTAGTAGCTCCGCTGCAGCTTCTTGCCTCCGTCGATCAGCTTCGCGACAACGGTGTCATTCTTCGTCTTTACAAACATACCAGCCCTCGGCTATCCTATGCGACCTATGTGGTAACTGATTTCCATTTTGGCAACATCAAGCGGACAGTGAAGAGCCGCCGAGGTCTAGTGATGTGGATACGTCGCCCTTTGAGGTGCTGTTTGCCGTCGTGCCGTTGGGGAATCCCTTCAGTGAAACTACGACATTTGCTTTGCCATCGAGCTTCGCCTGAAGATTGCCCTCCCCGAACTTGCGGTCGAGAGCTCGGGTCATTGCGGACGCCATCACATCTTCCTGCGGCATCAGGCTGTCGCCCGACAGACCCTCGGGGCTGACCACCGGCCCGTTGTAATTCGCGGGGTCCAGCGTTGCGCCGCCGGGCACCGATGGTAGGTTGAACTGATCCATGATGCTCGGGCCGGTGAGTCCCAGCGTGTCGCGGAAAGACGGCCCCGGCTTTGGAGCAACGGGAAGCTTGGGGGCAGCCATTGGGCCGCCGCGCCCGACCGGCACTTCGGGATTGTGCGTGGGCACGCCGGTGTAGTCCATCACAGAGCGGCCATCGCGCCAATTGCGGAAGGCCTCCATGGCGCGCTGCAGAGCTCCGATGGTGCCCTCGATCGCCGTGGTGATAAAATCCCAGACTCCCGCCATGTCTTCCTTGAAGCGGTTCCACTCGTCCAGAGCGAAGGGAGCGACGTAGGTTCCGAGCTTCTCCAAGGCATTGTCGACAATGCCCAGCATTTCGCGCCACGCCTCAATGGTGTCGCCGGTCAGCTCTGCAAGCCAATCGACGACCGAGCGCACCCATTCGCCGAAGGCCTCGAAGCTCTCGGCGTTCAGGTCGACCTTTTCCATGAGCCAGCCGAAAACCTCGATCACCAGCGTCAGGCGGTCCTGCAGGCCCCTGAATGCCTGCGTGATCAGATCCATGATCCCGCCGACTAGGCCGGTCCCCTCCTCACCTTGGAAGCCCTTGAAGAACGCGCCTGCCGCCTCGGTGATGTTGTCGAAGCCCTTCTTGATCTTGCCGAAGTTCTCCAGCACGGTGTCGAGGTTGCTCTTCCCGAAGATACCCTCAAGGACGCCGAGACCGATCTCCTTGGCGAGAATCTTAAACGATTCAACCAAGTTCTCGATGTGATACTTCATGATGATCGAGGCGCGGCGGACTCCGTCAGAATCTTCGTTAAACTTGCGGAAGTTCAGGATCGCAAAGTATTCGGCCACCCCCTTGAGGGCACGCCAAAACCGGCGGACCTGATCGGCCGCGCCAGACAGGCGATCCTTAACCGACTTGAAGATCGAGATCAGGAACGTCAATGCGATGCCCACTGGGGTCAGCTTGCGAAGCGCCCCAGCCATGCGGCCAACAGCGCCCGCACCGCCGCTGAACAGGCGTGTCATCGACCTGAGCGGAAGTCGCGCCATAACCCGTGCAGCGACTCCGATGCCCTTAGCTAGCCCCGTGAAGACACCCACGACCACGCCGCCGAACTGAATCACCATCCCGAGATAAATCAGCAGCGGCCCTAGAACTGCCAGCAGTGACGCGCCCACCATGACAGTGGTTTTTATCGCCGGGTTCAGGCCATCCAGCCACTGGATCGCACCCCGAAGCTTCTCGATGAAACCGATCAGCAGGTCGCCAGCCTCCCCGGTGAACAGGTTGGTCTGAAAGTTCTTCCATGTCGATCGGAGCTTCTCCAAGGCCCCGTACAGGCCCGCCATCTGCTCTTCCAGCATCCGGTTGGCCTGCCCGGCCGCACCGTTCCTGATCTCATCCTCAATGCGGAAGGAGTCGACGATACCGTACATCAACGCCTGCATCTTGGTGACGTGGCGCTTGCCGAAGATGTCAGCCAGCTGGCCGTAGGAGAGGTCCATCGTGGAGATGGTCTTCATGAACTCTTGGAAGTTGAATCCAGAGACCGTGCTCATGCCAAACGTCGAGATCGCTTCGCCAAGCTCCTCCAGATCGGCAGGATCGAGGTCCAGCACATCCTTGATCACAGATCGCACCTCGGCGATCTTTTCGGAGTCCCCAATGTTCGTGTTGGCAAAAATGGCGTTGATCGGGTTCTCGATCTTGGAGATGTCGCTCTGAGACAGCAGGCCGGTGCCCAGCAGGCCCTTGAACAGGCCGCCGCTATCCAGCTTGCCGGAGCGCGTCATAAAGTCATCGAGGTTCAGGTTGACGCTCTTGAAGAGGCCAAGCATTTTGTTCGTTGGGGCGGCGATGCGAGCGATACTGGAGCGCAAGGCTACGCCAGCCTCAGCACCTTGGATACCGTTGTTGCCGAGGACGCCCATCATGGCCGCCATCTCTTCCAGATCGCGGCCGGTGCCTCGCGCCACAGGGCCAAGCGACTTCAGAGTCTCGAAGGCCTGCGCGCCGGATACGTTGGTGCGGCTTGCGGTGAAGGCCACCACGTCCGCGATCTTGGTCATCGCGCCCCGGGCTTCGTCGAGGTCGCTGTCGCTATCCATCAAGCCGAAGCCGAGCGCGGTGTTCGACAGCTTGTCGGCAACCGTAGCCACATCCATCGACAGGGCCGTCGCAGCCGCGATCGTGGCCTCGGTTGAGCCGAGAACCTGCTGCTGGCCGAGGCCTGCCATCGATAGGTATTTCTGAGCCTGCGTCACCTCGATGATATCGAAGCGCGAGCCCTCAGCCATCCGGTGGGCCTCCGCGCGGAGGTCCTTCATGCCCTGAGTGACCTTCGCCAGAGCTTCGGACTCTGTGATGCCGGGGACGGACTGCTTGAGGTCCTCCAGCATGCCGCCCTTCAAGACCGCGCGCAGCTGGTTCTCAGCTTCGCTCATGTCCTTGGCGGCGGTCAGCGCCGATCGGCCGAACCGCTGGAGCGGGTAGGTGATGGCTGCCGTCATGCGGAAGCCAGCGAGCTGCGTTTGGGTGCCGACTTTGTTCAGCTGGTGCTGGATGCGCTCCAGCCCCTGCATCGCGCTCCCAAACGCACCTTTGGTGTTGTCGAGGGCATTGACGCGGATGGTCGTCGTGAACATCGCCATCAGTCCTTACCCCTCTGCTTTTGCCATATGACGGCCTCGCCGTGCCAGTATTTCATTTGTGAGGGGGTCATCCGCTCGACATCGAGCGGAGACCATTCGCACCCGAAGACTAGCTCGCGGGCAATTCTGCGGAGTTTCCCTCGTCACCGCCGATCAGCTCAGCCATGGCCTCGATGACCTTCATGGAGTCCTTGGCGCACATCTGGTCGAGGAAGGGCTCCTGCACGCCGGAGATCGCTTCCAGCAGCGGGCCAGCCTTCGCGAAGTCAAACTCACCCTTAGAGAACGGGATGCCGCAGCGCTTCAGCTGACCAAAGGTCGGCTCCGCGAGCGTCAGCTCCTTGATCTTTCCTTCGTTGATCGGCTTGCTCAGCTTGATAGTCTTTTCCATGAATGCCTCTTCATCTGGGTTACTCGGGGAACACCCCCGCCTCTGAACCCCAGATGTAAGCTATGCTCTTTCGTTTTTCCAGATCGGCACAGAAAAACCCCCAGCGATGAAGCCGGGGGTCCTTTAGGGTAGTGCTTGGCCGCGCTGGGCAGCTTAGCCGTTGATCGTGCGGATTTCGGAGCCGATCAGCTTGAGGCCCGACCACTCGCCCGACTCGGGGTTCAAGGACGCGCGGCCGACCACAGTTGCGTTCACCACGATGTAAGTCCGCTCCACCTCGTCGAGGTCGATGGTCGCATCACCACACGCCGTGCCCGACAGCGCGCCGATATCGAGACCGACCTGATCCGACAGGGTCATCTCAACGCTCGGAACCACCGGCTTGGAGGTGTAGTAGGGCGAGCCGTCGAGGTTGGCGCCCTCGGTGCGCTCCTCAGCGGTCGGGTTGATGGTGACGGAGCCGCGTACAGCGTACACGGTCCCGTTCACTGTAAGGCGGACTGTACCGCCAGCGCTAATGCAAGACATGCTCGAAGCTCCTTAGAATTGCAGGTTGGCGGTAGCTTGCACGGCAAGGACGCGCAGCTGGTTTACGACATCAAACGGCAGCGAGACGTCGACGCGGTTGTAGTCGACAGCGTTACGCTCGACGATGAGGGCATCCTCAAATGCGCGCTGGTTCTCCACGACGCCGAGATTAGTCAGCTCCGCATAACCCGCGATCAGGGTGGCTCGGATATCCTTGGGACGCGCCACGCCGTTGATTGCCGGAGTATCGTCGCCAGCAAGGCCTTGGCGGGCATGGCGGGATAGAACCTTCGTGCGCAGGTAGCGCAAGATGTACTGGCTCTGCGCCATGGTCTGAATATCCAAGAAGGTCGCATCAGCACCGCCAGCCGCGTTGGTCTTGTAGGTGGTGATCGCACGCTCAATGGTCACAGCACCGGCACGGCTTACGCCATGGGTTGCGATGCCATCATACAGCAGGACGTTCTTGTCGGAGATGCCGAAGCGATCGGAAACCTTGGGCGCGACGATGCCTTCCAGCTCGATGTAGTGCAGCGGACGGGACAGCTCTGGAGCGTCGGACAGGTGCTGCGCCACTTTCGCGCCAAGGGCAGCTGTCAGCTCCCAAACAGGGCTGGGCATGCCGTTGCTCCCCATCACGGTCAGGTGGGGGTCGTTCAGGCCGCTGCCGAGCGTTGAGAGGTTCGCTACAGTGTCGATCTTTGCGGTGACCGCATGGCCATACAGCTGCTGATAGGGAGACCAGCGACCAGATTGGTTGTTCAGCAGGTCGGTCAGCGCCGTGGTGTTGGTGGCATCCGCGTAAGGAGACGCCAGCCAGAGGAAGTCCTCATCAGCGAGGTTCGCCAGCCCGGCGGTGATGGTCGGATCGGTGGCGCCGCCCGCCATAGCGGTGACGGTTGCTTCACCGGAAATGATGGTCTCTCCGCCAATCAAGGTGGTGCGGATGTCGATGCCATTGCCGAGGTCGCCGGCATGCCGAGCGGTGATGGTTACAACGCCAGCAGCGTCTGTCGCGGTGACAGGCGCATCAGCATCAGCGTTGATCTCAGCGGCCATCGCAGTCGCGATCGTGGCGGCCGTCGAGGCTGGTGTCGCAGTCACAGCGTACCGGCGGCCTGCAACGTACAGAGACACTGTTTGCGCAATCGCGACAGGGAGAGTCAGGGTGGTGTAGTCGACTGCGCCGGTCGCGGCAGCCGCGCCGCCCGCGTCATCAAAGGGCAGAGCCCAGATTTCTTGGAAAGGCGCGTTGCGACGAGCGATCCTGATCATCTGCGAAAGCATCGAGCCCTGACCGAACAGGGCATCTTCGGCCTGCGAGGACGATGGCACGAGGATGGGCTCCTCAGCGACAGCGGCACCGGCGGGCAGCTTCTGGCCAATCAGAAGAAGCCGCTCCGAAGAGGCAAAGGGCGTACCGCCCGCGCTCAGCTCGGCGTAAAAGAGAGGGACACGCAGGTTCCCCGGGATGGTGTCAAAAGCAATAGCCATTATTTGACCTCGTTGGTTTCAGATTTGCGGGGGCGCGGGGCCTCCGATTTGGATTTGAGCTTCGCCTTTGACTCAGCCCGCTTCAGCTCCTGAGGCGCTTTCTTTTCATCAGCGACCGGATCGAATACTTCGATGTCACCGGCCCGCTCGCGGCGCGCCCAAGTGCCATCCCAGACCACCTCCGCACCCTCGGCGGGGATCACCCGGGAGAGCTGAGCGTGGTCACGGACGACCAAGCCGGGTGTTGCGGGTTTGATGTGCTTCATCATGCGACGTGTCCTTTTGATGCTGGGTATGTAGGTTTGACTTGCCAAACCCGCAAGGCCTAGACCTCGCCGACGTTGGCGTGGGTGAGGGCCACCTCCTCGCCCTTCGTCTCGTTCAGCTGCCAAACCGTCTCAAGCGGGCTGAAGGCCGCGGTGAAGTCGGCGCATCGCTGATCGTACTCAACCTGAATCATGAGGTCGCGCATGGCGAGCCGGGTGGCGCCGTCGTTGTTCGCCAAGCGGAGGGAGTCAGCGCCCAGAATCTTCTTGAACATCTTACCAAAGGCCAGCGCATAGGGCCGCGTGATATCAAAGAGCGCCGCCAGAACCTGCTCCTCGAAGACATCCAGCTTGCCCTCAAGCTCGGCGTCAGTCTCGATCTCACCGCCAGCGCCGCCAAGCGACATTTCGATGATGATATCAAGCGTGTGGGAAAACGGCGCCCTGCCCTGATTGATAGGTTCTCGCTTGGTGGTGTCGGTGTAGACCGTGATTGCAGGAAGGCTCTCGCTGCCCGTCACGATGTGGGCGTCCTGACGAGAGTCGAAAACCCGATCCTCAGCAAAGGTCGCGAAAGGGGGGACGCCACCGTTCTGCAGGGCCTCAATGACGCCGCGCCGGATGTCCCGCCGCTGGCTCCGAAACTCAGGTAAGCTTATCATAGGGACCCTCCACTTCGCTCAGCTTGAGGTAGGCGTCAGAGTGCCCGGTGGCCTCGATATCCAGAACCTCATAGACCTTGCCGCTCCTCACGCAGATCACTGCGTCGAACTGGCGGGGCTCATACGGCATGTCGCACAGCCGCACATTGAGCCGGATCGACTTGGTAGACATGTTGTTAAAGGACATGCCGCCGATGCGCTTGCCAGCCCGGTCGATGCGGCCATTCTTGTCGAGATCGTTGAGCTGGTTGGTCTCGTACTTGACCCCGCACAGCTCAAATGGATCGCGCCCGTGGTCGCGCACGGGGCGCTTATTCGGGCGCGTCTTCATCGGCACGATCTGGAAGGGCTGCCCGAAGACCTTGAAGGAGTCCCCGAGCATGCGCGCCTCAATCTTATCAAAATCCGTCAGCATTGCTGGATCCGCATCCTGATCTGGCGAACCGCGCGCTGCGGAGGCGTGCTCTTGCCATTGACGCTTGCGCCGGTGGTCTCGATCGTGTTCTCGATGTAAACCACGTCGCCATCGAACCCGGCATCCACAGCCACCCACGTCGTGCCGCTCACCTCGTCGAAGCCCGAGTCCTGAAGGATCACGTTGGAGCTTGGGGAGTTGGCAGCGATCGCCCACGTCGAGGACGCAATGCGATCCACCACGGGCATGGTCCGACCAATCCCTGTGTTGAGAATTTCAGGCCACTCCAGCGTGACCAACATCTTGTCGGGTTGTGACTTCTTGAGCACCCCGGGAATAACACAGACTGTCATCAAAACTCTCCGTAAAGGCCGTCGCCGCAATGGATCACGACCGCATCGCTCGACGTGACGTACTCACCGGCACTACCGAAGTGCAGCTTCAGCGAAACGCGATGCTGCCCGCGATCAGCGAACTCGTGACGGAATTGAAAGATGGTATAGGTTTCGACCTGCCTGACGGCGTTGAGCGCATCGTGGCCATAGACCTGCGGCTCGACACCTGTCGGCCCCATAGGCAGAGAGCCCGGCAGCGGCGCCTCGTAATGAGCGAGAACCTCGCTGGGGTTCATCACAATAGCTTCGACCCGAGTCACAGCGTCATTGACGCCCGCGATCGCGCCAGTCACGTCCAGTCGGACGTCGTGGTATCCAAGTCCTGCCGTAATTCGCACTGCGCTGCCCTCTCGCAAAATCGCAAAGGCGGTGGCCTTAACGAAAGGAACCGGCGGCGATAGCAGCTGCTGCGCGCTTAGGGCGCAGAGCGGCACGCCGCCGGTCCTGAAACTCGCCGAGATCACGGCGGTTACTTCTTCTCGCCAGCCTTGGCCGCAGGGGCCGCCTGAGCCTTGGCCTTGTTAGCGTCGGAGTTGAGGTCGTTGGCCTTCTCGTCTGCTTCAGCCTTGGCCGCCTCGCCCGCGCCAGCCTCTTCAGCAATGCCGCGCCGGATCAATGTCTTGGCCTCATCGTCGTCAGGCTCAAACTTCTGCCCTGCGGTGATTTCCATCTTCTGACCGCCCTTGCGGACCCAGATATTTTGCTTCGCTACCAGTTTCATGTCCTGCCCCTTGCCTTAGGATGCGTCTGCGGGTGTGGTGATCGTCACCGCGCCCTGATCGGCGAGTTCCTTCGCGATGTTCGCGGGAATCTCGACGTCGGTATCGCCAGCGGTATAGGTCCGGTGGAAGCCACCGTGGCTGACATTGATCTCATCGGCGACAACGGTCACCTTCGCGTGAGTCTTGATCGGCATATCTTGCCCTCCAAAAAGTTGCCCCCGACCCGAAAGCCGGGGGGAAAGATTAGGCCACGTTGATGGTGCCCCAAGTGTTCACACGGCGCGGGGCGACCAGCGGCGCGGACTGCGAGAGCAGCTCTTCACCGTAGGGGTCCCACGAGGTGCGCGACTTGGAGAACATCCGAACCGACTGGAAGCCCTCGTCGAGGATCGCGCCGTAGTACTGGGCGCCTTCCATGGCAGCGCGCGCCATCACCACGACAGTGTTGTCGGGCATCAGGGGGACGTCGTTGCCGTCGTCGTCGGTCAGATAGTCATCGTAGACATACAGGTCGAGCTTGCTGTCCAGACGGCCGACGTAGTTCAGCCCGATCGGGTCGGTCATGATGCCGTCGTCGATCGAAGACTTGTTGATGCGCGCATCAGCGAAGTCCTTGTTCAGGCGATCCTTGAAGTCGGGGTGCTTGCGGATCATCTGCCATGCGGTGGTGTGCATGACGACGGTGTCCGCGACGGCGCCCTTGGACTCAACACGGATGCGCTGGGCCATGTCCTCGATATCGTCGATCGGAGACGCGGTGGCGGCAGACCAAACGGCGGCACCAGCCAGAGCAACCTTCAGGGATGCCGGGTGACCAAAGTCAACCAGAGTCCGCTGATACTCTTCGCCCTCGACGACGTACTGACCATCGATGATGGTTTTCGCCGCCATCCACTCGATCCGGTTCGTAACCATCTCATCGTGGCGACCAAGCTCTTGAGCCATCAGCATGTCCATGCGCTGCTGCGGAGACATCTGCTGGTTATTGTAACCTTCACCGGCGGTGCGGATCAGGGCATCTGTGGGGGCCACAGCGCTCTTCAGCTTGATGTACGCGGCCTTCATGGACTTCGTGATGAAGCCCTGACGGCGCAGGGTCGGCGCACCGACGAGCGGCGACACAAACGGCGCGACGGGCTTGCCGCCGTGCTTCATGTCGAACTCGATGGTGTCGGTGTCGAAGAACACCGTGTTGCTAAAGGCAAGGCCGGTCCAGAAGCTGCGCTTGACTTCGACTTCCTCGATCATCGAGAGAAGTGTTACTGTGGAAAAACGGTCCATTCTCGGTCCCCCTTACAGCGCCGAGTAGATGGGCGTGCGGGTCGCGAAACCAGCCTTGCCCAGCTCACGGCGCAGGTCATTTTTACCCCACGCAGCATTTGCCACGAGAGCGTTGTAGTTGATCATCCGCGAGCCAGAGCCCGTCAGGACGCCGACCTCGGTGGCCGCGTTCAGGCCAGTCGCGGAGGTGTCGAGGTCCTCCATGAGAACCGCGAAAGGAGTCTGAGACCCGTCGGCCGCGCCGGGGTCGCACTCGACCAGCTCGTTGGAGGCAGTGACGACGCCCAGAACGGTGTAGGCTGGAAGGACCTGACCGGCAGCGATCACCCAGTTCTCGAAGATCGGCTGGCCAGCAGCATCGAGCCAGAACTGGATTGGAGCGACCGCGTCAACGACGCCAGCGTGGCCCTTTGCGGTGTACGGGATGTTGGTGATACCCATGTCGGTATTCCCCTTTACTTGCCGAAGTAGGCGCGAGCGGCTGCCCGAGCTTCTTCACGGCGTTGATCTTCAGCGCTCATCTGAGTGCCAGCGTCAGCATCCGCATCGCCAGCCACACCGGCAGCATCAGCGGAGAACTCCTTCAGAGCGGCAGCCGAGGCGCCTGCCTGACCTTGAGGGGCGCGGCCCTGCTTCAGCTCAGCGATCTCGGCGCGCAGGGCGTCGACATCGGCGCTGGTGTCGGCAGCTGAGGCTTCGGTCGCGGACACAGCGAGCATGTCAGCAGCGGCCTCGACGGTCATGTCGGTGTTGAAGGCAAGGTGCGATGCAAGCTTGCCGCGCCCCTCTGCGTTTTCGTGCGAAAGGATCGCCTTCACACGCGCGCGCTCGGCGGTGGCACCTTCCGCGCGGATTTGGTCTTCGTTTTCCATGCGAGAATCCTCTTGGATGGACATTGACGGATAGGTGCTCCGCGCGGATGCTGCGAAACCCTTCAGCGCGAGATCGAGGGACGCGACCTCATCGGCCAGCCCCATCTCGACTGCGGCGGCACCGCTGTAGACACGGGCCTCCGTGGCTTTGATCGCGGCAGGGTCCAGCCCTCGGGCCTCCGACACTGCGTTGACGAACATTTCGTAAGAGGAGTCGATCTCCTCCTGTATTTCTGCGCGCACGCTGTCAGGCAGCGCTTCAGCTGAGTTGCCTGCGACCTTCTGGGAGCCAGCGAAAATAAAGGTTGGCTTGATGCCCTCCTTTGCCAGCTGGGCCGAGCGGTCGTAGTGCGTCATCACGACGCCGATCGAGCCGACTTGGGCTGTCTGGGTGGCGTAGACTCGGTCAGTGGCGGAGCCGATCAGGTAGGCCGCGCTGGCCATCGTGTCGCGGGCAATCGCCGCCATAGGCTTGCGTCCGCGTTGCTCCATGATCCAGTCGCGCAGGTCAAATGCGCCAGCCACCATGCCCCCGGGGGAGCTGATGTCGAGCATGATGCGATCCACGTCGGGGTCACTCATAGCTCGCTCGATGTCAGCTTGGATCGTCGCGTAGCTCGTAACACCCGAGGCGGCGTTGATGCCGGTGGGGCGGTGCGAGATCGAGCCGATGATCGGGATGACCGCAGTTGCGCCACCTGTCGGAGAGGCGCGATCGCCACGACCATAGTCGGCAACCTTCATCTCTGAATTGTCCACGCCGATGCGGTCGCCGATCACGGCGAGAATAGTCTCGGCGTAATCAGGCGTCACCAGCAGCGGTGTGTTCAGGATCAAGTTGGCGACGTGGTTGAGCATTTCATGCCGTTCTGTTTTGTCGTTTTGGCAAAGATAGGGGCGCGCTTAGCGCCCTGCAAGGGTCAGCACCCTACATAAGCCGGGCCGCCGCGCTGCACGCCGCTAGCCGTGAGTCTGGGCAAGCCGGAGGATGCGCCGCTGCAGGAGTCCCACAGCTGATTATACATCGCCCTCAGCGCTGGGAGATCGGCTTGGTGGTACTCCACCGACCGAAAGTCCCCTGAGCCTACCTTGGCAACCGCCTGACCAGAGATCAGCGCGACGTATGCCGCATACATTTCACGGAGCTGCGTCGAGCAATCAGTGATCACACTGACGCCAGAGCACCCACTATTCGGAACTACCGCCATCGCTGCCCCCTTCAGGTCTATCAGGCACGGGGGGCTGCCCCGCTGCTGCGTTCAAACTCTCCAGCTCAAACAGGCCCAGCTCTTGCTTCTTGCGAAGCTCACGGGCGCGCTGCACGAGCATCTCCTCCCAGTCGAGGCCGATCTGGCTGGCCTCGTACTCCATCGTCGTGATCCCCATCGCCATGCGTTTCTCAGCTGCCTTCGCGGTTTTCTCGGGGTCAGCATCCACCATAGGCGGGCCGATCCACTCAGCGCGGGCGTAGTGCTGCCGGTGTGAGCGGAAGGTCGTGCCCCGGGCGATGAATTGCGGGTTGCGCAGGAAGAACTCCTCCAGCCATAGGCCGAATACCCACTGGCAGAACGGTGCCATCGCGCGCTTGCGGCGGCCGACGTGCGCCTTGTTCGACTGAATGTTAGACATCCGCGCCGATGAAAAGTTCACCTTGCTGTAGTCGCCAGAGTACTGCTCCAGCGTCATATTCTGCCCGCGCGCGACCTCTCGGCTCATCTGATCGATGAAAGCTGCGGTATCGGGGTTGGCAGACTTTGCCGATTCAAGGGAGAGCGTCTCGTCTGGCAGGAGGTGGATCGCCTTTGCGCCCTTCACGTCAATCTTGTTGCGAGAGTAGTACTCGCCCCGAGTCTTCATGAATTTCTGCATCATCTTGATGCCATCGTTGGTCTTACTGTCGGCGCCAAGCACCTCCATGATCTGACCCCAGTCGGCGCCGCTTTTCACGACCGCGGCGAAGACAGTCTGCAGAAGCGCGGCCTGCAGGGTGGCATCGCTAATCTTATCCAGCATCTTTGCGGCACGCAGGACAGTCGCATAGATCGACACCCCCCGGGACTGCTCGGCGCGGATTGGGTCGAAGGCGTGGAAGACCTTGCGGCGGCCGTTGCGCCCGTATTTAGGGACGCGCTGCCATGTCATCTTGTCCATCCGAAGGCTGCCCTTCGGAAGGTCCCGGGGATGGCGGCTGCTGATCCAATAAGCGACCGGCCTGCCGTTGGCGTCATGCTCGATGCCGCCACGAATGTCTCGGTTGCGCCTGATGCCGTCCTTGGGGTTTGATAGGCGCGCCGGGTCGATGATGCGGATGTGCGTCATCCCACCATCGCTATTAGCGGGGCCGGGCTCAAACGTCGCCAGTATCTCGCCATGGATCATCAGCGATCGGTAAGCCACAGCCTGCAGGCCCGACCAGTTATTGACGCCAGTGACGTCGACGAGATTGCGGTCATCGTCGATCCACGATCGCCACTCGTCCTCGATCAGGTTTGCATACTCTTCACCCCACTCCTCCGTTTGCCCGAGGGCGCGGTAGTTGGGATGGCAGCTCAACTTCAAGCCGGTGCCGATGGCGTGGTCGACGTGGTATTGCAGGGATCCAGCAATGTTGCCGTCATTCGACGCCAGATCGACAGTGCGCGACTCCAGCAGGTCCTTCGACGGCAGAATGTCCATGTTGGCGCTCTGCATCGGCGGCGCCCAGCAACTCAGGTCCAGCTCCGCTGTAGGGTCTGGGGAGTCGCCTGCATGATAGCCCGCCGAAGCGGACGGTTTAGAGGTGAGCGCCTCGTGCTCTGTGTCTGATTTATTCATGTGCTGTGGACTCGTAGCATTACTGGCTCTCCCCGCTGATGTAGGTGCGCCGCGCATCTATGCCAAGTGCGACTGCCATATTGGCACAAACTGACTCAAAACGTAACCCAGCCGTCGTCCTCGTCGTCCTCGTCAGGCACGCGGGTCAGCTCATAGCGCAGGCTGTCCCAGTTGGGCGATAGGCTGGTCCTCACGGCAAGCGCGTAGCAGTAGCAGTCCATCGCCTCAGCCCGGTGGCTCGGGCTCTTGCGCTGCCACGTCAGCTTGGGGCGGCCGCCAGTGTAACTCACGGCGCGATACTCTGCGAGGAGCTGCTTTGCCCACTCCTCGCTCTCTGGCCCCATGTCCGAGATGTGGATGTAGGCTGGCGCGTCACGGTCGCCCTGCTTCAGGCGCTCCATCAGCGTGGTCTTGGCGTCATCCACACCGACCAGCCAGAGCTTCGCGAAACCCTTCTTCTTAGCCTTGGACTGCTCCCAGATCAGGCGCTGACCTGCCACGCCCTTCACCGCGAAGTAGCCGCTGTGAGGGTTGCTATCGACAAAGTCGTAGACCGTCTGTGTCAGGTAGCCGGAGTCGATCGCAGTGGCTCTGATCTCGATCTTGTTGCCCAGCTCGTGCTGGAACTCACTCTGCAGGAAGTCGTGAAGGTCCTTCCATACCTGCACGCCGGTGGTGTCCCCGTAAATCTTACGGTGATCGAGGATGTAGCTCTGGTTCTCAGACCAACCCACGACCGTGACCTCGAAGCGATCGCGCTGGACGTCGACACCAGCCGTCAGCAGCAAGCAGTCGGCCGGGACCGGATGCAGGCTGATGCCCGTCATCCGCTTGATGATCATCTCCTCATCGATCTGCAGGTCGTCGGAGCTGTAGGCCTCGCCGAGGTAGGTGTTGACGAAAACTTGCTCCAACATCACATCGCCGCGCGAGTCGATGAACTCCTTCACGGCATGCGACCACTGGCCAACCCACGGACTGGCGAGCGCGTTCAGCTTGAACCCCGCGTGCCCCTTGACGTCGGGCCGGGTGGCGATCCACTCGCCATTGGAGATGGCCTTCAGGCGGTCGCCCTCATCCCACACGCCGCCGCACTCTGGGCAGGCATAGTAGGCCGTCTCTGGATCGTTATCCTCCCAGTGCAGGTTCTCGAAGACCATCTCATGCTTGTGCCCGCAATGGTGGCACGGCACATGGTAGCGGCGCTGATCCGAGGCCTTGTATTGCCGCTCGATCACAGAGACCCCGGCTAATGTCGGTGTCGATGTCACAATGATCTTGCGGCCGTTCCCCTTGAAGGTCGAGGTCCGCTTGATCGCCAGCGACAGGGGATCGCCTTCATGGCCCGCCGAAGCAGAGAAGCGATCGCACTCATCCGCCAGCAGCATTTTGACCGGGCGCGAGGCAAGTGCAGCTGGTGCATTGGAGCCCACCGCGTTGACGATCGCGCCGTTGGTGAACTGCTTCTTGAGCATGGATTGCGTGCCCTTGCCCTTAGCGCCCACCGTTGTGTTCTTCTTGAGCGCCGGACTCGCCTCGATCATAGGAGCGAAGCGCTCCTTCATCAGCATCTCGGCGTTGTCGAGGGTCGGCATGAGGAACAGGATCGGCGCGCCCATGCCGGGGGTTGCGCAGATTTGCCCCATGGCCCCCAAGAGGATCGTCGTCTTGGCGAGCTGAGCCGCCATCTGCAGTGAGATGTACTCGACCGTCGGGTCGTCGACGGCGTCCATAATCCCATAGGAGTAAGGGGTTCGCTTGAAGCTGATCAGGCCCGGCTCAGCCGCGCTTTCCGGCGGCAGGTAATACTCAGCCTCACACCAGTCAGCGACACCTCGGCGAGGCGGCGGCTTGATACCTCGGGCGAAAGCTGCCGCCAGCCCCCGCTCAATCTTCGACATCTGGCACCATCCGCTCAACGTCGGATGCCATCTCCATCAGGACGCCGTCCAGCTCACGATCCAGTATCTCCCGCCCGGCGTCCGACATGTGCGGCCGAAGCTTTGGCGCAAGGTTCTTGATCCGCATCTGGATTGTGGTGGCCATGGCCTCCAGCGACCCCTCAACGACCTCCCGATCGAGGAGCAGACCGGAATCCCGCTTGTAGATCAACTCGGCGCGCTCCGCCTTCCAGATCGCCTCCTTTGTCTTCGCCTGAGCGAGCGATTGCGACCCCGGCTCTCCTTCGAGCGGGATATCGTCCTTTTCAGGGGTCGATCCATTGCGCACGCGCTCAGCATCCCCCTTAGCCACAGCTAGAGGGTTGCGAGACTCCATGTACTCGCGGACGTCAGTGGCCAGAACTTTACCCGCCTTGGTCGGCGGTAGGGTGCCATTTTTTACCAGCTTCGTGATGTTGGCGGCGGAACAGCCCATCACGCGAGCGGCCTCCGACTTGGTCAGATATTTGCGTTGCCTCGCCATGCGTTTGCCTAGTTTTGCCTCCCTCCAAAACTGGTGTTCCAGAGAGGCAAAATCAACTGGCACGGATATGCCGAACCTAAGTTCCTGTTAAACCTAAAAAAAATGCGCGGCTCGACCGATATATTGGGGTGCAGCGGCCCCTCGGTAGTATGTACCGGGCAGGGGGACCCAAAGCGTTCACTTCTTGTTCACACCTTGTTCTCGATCACCCTCCGCTGCCCTCTTCTGTTCTCTCCCTGTTCACTCTCCGTTCACCCTATCCATAGCCCTGCAGCTCTCCGCCCTGCAGCTCTCTGCCCTCTCTGCCCTGCTACCCCCCGCCCCATGCCCTGCCCCGTGGTTGCGTTACGCCATGCCCCGCCCCTCTCTGCCCCGTGGTTGCGTTACGCCATGCCCTGCCCCATGCCCTGCAGCTCTCTGCCCCGCCCCCTCTGCCCCCTCTATCCTCTGCCCTGCCCCTCTCCGCCCTGCCCCCTCTCTGCAGCTCTCCACCCTGCCCCTCTCTACCCCCTTCCCTGCAGCTCTCTGCCCCATAGCGTGGCCACCTATGCCCCGGCATGGCGCGCCCTGCCCTGCCCCGTCCTAGCCCTGCCCCGACCTCTGCCCCTCTCTGCTATGGGGTAGCGTTACGCGCGCGGGAGTCGCTCGCATGCGCGCGCGATCGATTCAGGGCATGGCGATATGGGGGGGGTTGCGAATCGCTTTCCATATTGGCAAAAGGGTTGAGCAAGCCGGGCACAATGCCCGCCAACCCATGAGGATAGAGCCGATGACAACCGCAACCGCGAAAACAGCTGATCAGATTAAGGCAGAGATTGCCCGCTTGCGTGCTGAATTGAACGTATTGCAACCCGCCGTTGCCAAGCCAAACCCCGCGCGCAACAAATATCTTTCCAGCGCCGCAAAGCTAAAGCGCGCGCTTGAATCCGGCGCGCTTGGCGGCGTGGTTCTCTGGAAAGGCGCAAGCCTCATCGATGGCGCGCCCATTGCCTACGTTGCGACCAAGTTTAACGGCGCCAGCGGCAATGAAAAGACCGGCGCCATGGTCCAGACGTTCATTTTGCCGGATCCACATGCCGCTGGCATTGAATGCAATGGCGCGGCCCCCGCGAAAATTTCGCCATGGCTGCAGAAAACCGGCGCGCGCTCTATTTGCGGCGATTGCCCCCATGCGTGGCAATGGGATGAATCGCTTGGCCGCTATGCCAAGGGATCTTGCTACGTCCGTGAATACCAATCCCCCGCGTCCGTGACCGGCGCCCTATACCGCGACTCCTATCCCGTGGCCGGTGTCGACTTTCCCGCGGAATGGATTGCAGAATTGTTCGCCAGCGCAAATGTCCGTTTTGGGTCCTATGGCGACCCTGCAGCGGCGCCGGCATGGGTGACCCTGCAAGCGGCAAGCAAGGCGACTCAGCGGACGGGATACACCCACGGATGGAAAAGCGCATTCGATGGTTTTCGCGAAAATGCGGCAAAGCTTGCCGGCGTTGTCATGGCAAGCGCGGACTCCGCTGCAGATGTAAAAGCGGCCGAGTCCCTTGGTTTTCGCTGTTTTCGCGTGGCGCCTATGTCCGAAGATGTCACGGCGGCCGATGAAATTTTGTGCCCCGCGTCAAAGGAATTTGAGGCCATGCACGGCCGCCGGACGGATTGCGCCGCTTGCGGTCTCTGCAGCGGCGCCGATGGGAAAGGCAAGGGCAAGCGCTCTGTTGTCATCGCCGCGCATGGCGGGACCGCCAAACGTGTGACCGGCGCCGCATGCCCCGCCGCGGTTAAAATGCTGCGGGCAATGGGGGTTTAATACCCCCCCCCGCCTATCCCTGCCCCCTCTCAATTCCAGACAAGGACTCCCGCCATGACATTTGAACAATTTGCCGCTGAATCCCTCTCCCTGCAGCTTTCCTATATCGCCGATGAACGCGCGCGGATGGCGCAAGCAAGCAAGACTCCCGGTGACAAGGTCGCGCTTGGCAAGCTTGGCTTGCATCCCCTTACATCTGCAGAGATTGCCGCGCGGGTTGCGCAATTGGATGACATGGAAAAGCGCGCGCCGGAACAATTTAGCACAAGCGCGCCGGGCATGGCGGCCGCCTATCGGCTCAATTTTGCCCCGTCCGACTTTGAATCCCTTTGCGCCTAATCGCGCGCCCTGCCCCTATCAAATCAAGGACTCTTGCAATGGCTTATGTATTAGCAACCGGCAACCGCTCAAAGGCGACTCATTTTTGGAATGGCGTAACCTTTGGAGACCTGCAGCGCGCGCGCAAATATCCGACTTGGCGCGGCGCGTCTCGACAGTATCACACCGGCAAAGCGCATAGGGAATGGACTCGCCTAGTGAACGCTGCAGAGAGGCGCGACTCGGTTGTGTTTTGGTTAGTCAGACTCGACGATGTGACCGGCGCGCCGGTGGATTGCCGAACCACGGACTAGACGCGCGGCATTTTGAGCGGGGCAAAATGCCCCGTTTTTATATGCCGCGCTCTCTAACATATGCCCCGCCCTGCAGCCCTGTGGCGCGCTCTGGCGCGATCCCGTGGCCATGGGCGCATGCCGTCCAGCTGCAGCCCTGTGGCGCGCTCTGGCGCGATCCCGTGGCCATGGGCGCATGCCGTCCAGCTGCAGCCCTGTGGCGCGC